>DCHV01000095.1:1234-2914 GCA_002314945.1 Prevotellaceae bacterium UBA1743 | reverse complement strand
AACTCCAGCATCAGGGCAGAGCGGAATTTGTTTGTTTCCTCTGCCGAAGGCTGTACCCCAGCCATTACTTTCTGGAATATCTGCTTTATTTCCATGTCGGTGAAATCCGAAGCATAGAACTCGTTGATACCATGGTCGCTCAGGCGGCATCCCATGGAAGCAAAGAAGTCATGACGCTTCTGCAAAGCCTCTATCAGGGTGTCGTAGGTGCTTATCTCCATGTCTGCGGCTTGCCCCAGTTTCTCTATGTATGCACGATAGGCAGTAGGATTGTCGATCGCCATAGCTTTGTCGGGACGCCATGTGGGCAGCATCTTTATCTCAAAACCGCTCTCACGTGTGGCAGCATGGTATTCCAACGTGTCTGCTGGGTCGTCGGTAGTGCATACGACTTCCACTCCATAGTGCCGCATCAGTCCTCTGGCAGAGAACTCTGGAGTTGCCAATTTCTCGTTGCATTCCTCGTATATCTCCCGTGCTGTGTCTGGGTTGAGTAATTTCTGTATGCCAAAGGCTGAACGCAGTTCCATGTGTGTCCAGTGGTAGTGGGGATTACGTAGGGTGTAGGGTACAGTCTCGGCCCATTTCTCGAATTTCTCCCAGTCGCTGGCATCACCCGTAATGTAGCGTTCGTCTATACCGTTGGTGCGCATGGAACGCCATTTGTAGTGGTCGCCTCCCAACCATAGTTCCGTGATGTTGCGGAATTTGTGGTCTTCTGCCACCATCTTAGGGTCGAGGTGACAATGGTAGTCGATGATAGGCAGACCTTTTGCTTCCTCGTGATACAGCTGCTGAGCCGTGGCCGTCTCCAGCATGAAGTTTTCGTCCATGAATGGTTTCATACGTCAGCCGTTTACATGGTGAATGTATTGAAACCTCCATCCACGATAGCTACCGTACCTGTCACGAAGGACGAGGCTTCGCTTATCAAGTAATGGATGGTGCCACACAATTCTTCGGGCTTGCCAAACCGTTTGAAGGGTGTCTGACGGATTACGTCTGCTCCACGTTGGGTGAGGCTGCCATCTTCGTTGGTCAGGAGTGCCCTGTTCTGATTTGTCAGGAAGAAGCCAGGGGCAATAGCGTTCACGCGGATGCTGGGGCAGAATTTGGTAGCTACTTCGCCAGCGAGGAATGCGGTCAGATTGCTGATTCCTGCTTTGGCTGCTCCATATCCCATTACGCGGGTCAGGGGACGGAATGCTGCCATGCTGCTGAAGTTGACGATACTGCCCTTCCCAGCCTCTACCATAGGCCTCAGGAATACCTGGGTGGGGATGACGGTTCCTGTCAGATTGACGTTCAGTACTTTCTGGAACTCCTCCACCTTTACGTCGAATAGTGTGCCAGTAGGAGCGATTGTAGCTCCTGGCATATTGCCTCCTGCGGCATTCAGCAGAGCATCCACCTTGCCGTATTTCTCCAGGATGGTGCGGCAGTTTTCCTCCACCTTCTCCTGGTTCATCACATCTGTGACGAGGAACATTGCGTCACCACCTTCCTTTCGGATGTCCTCCGCGATGGCATTTCCTGTTTCCTCGTTGCGTCCCAGTAGAACCACATGTGCACCTTGGATAGCAAGGTATTTCCCTATCTCGCGACCCAAAACGCCTGTGCCGCCTGTAATGACCACTACCTGGCCTGTGATATCAAATAGATTGTTCATATTCGCTTTTG
>DCHV01000095.1:897-1074 GCA_002314945.1 Prevotellaceae bacterium UBA1743 | reverse complement strand
CGCCAATAACTATCTCCTTAATTATCTCGTTTCCTGAATGAATCTAAGTTGTTGCTCGAGCATCTCCAGTTTGTGCATTGGATGTCCCAAGCGTCGTGCTATGGCAATGGGTCGTGAGTAGATGTATTCTATCTCCATTAACCGGTGAAAATCGTAATCCAGTTTCATGGAGGGGGA
>DCHV01000095.1:0-783 GCA_002314945.1 Prevotellaceae bacterium UBA1743 | reverse complement strand
GCCTCATTTTTCAGTAAGGCATCTGTTTGGGCATTCATTACTACCGTGAGCCCATTGAATGGCATGTTCCAAACGGCCTTCTTCCATCGTGCTTCCTTGTAAGTCACCTCGGCCGCCTTGATGCTCGCCTGATTCATCTCTTCCACCAGTTGAGTCACTTTTTCTCCTTTGGCGGAGAAATTGCCGATGTTGATGGAACCATAGTCGGCATGATCCACTTGCCCGGGTTTGGTCTTGGCACTACAGATGAAGGCCAATCCAGCCGCCAGTTGTACATGTGGAAACATCCTCTGCACCTCCTCCTCCACGCCAATACCGTTCTGGATAAGTACGACCAGCGTGTCTTCTTTCAGAAGTGGGGGCAGCAGTTCCGTCAGACGTCTGTTGGTTGTCGTCTTCAGGCAGACAAACACTACGTCGCAAGGCGGCATGTCGCGCGTGTCGTTGTAGGCATATATCTCATCGAGGTGGAAATCTCCTGTGGGTGAATTTACTTGAAGCCCGTGTGCTCTCACATGTTCATAGTCACTCCTGAACAGAAAGTGAACCTCATTTCCTGCTTTTGCCATGCGGGCACCATAGTACCCTCCGATCGCTCCTGTACCTATTATTCCGTATTTCACGTGGTTTTATCCAATTTGTGGGATTATTTTTGGTGTGTTTGTGGAAAATCTTTTAGTCAATTTGTGGAATTTTTCTGCAAAGATACCCGTTTTCCTGCATACATGCAAGAGCATAGCCTCTACTTTTCAGTATGTATTCTTTTTGTTTTTGAAAATTCTT
>DCHV01000016.1:487-7150 GCA_002314945.1 Prevotellaceae bacterium UBA1743 | reverse complement strand
TGTTACCATTACACCATAGCCCAAAATTCTGTTGCATTTGCGGCTGCAAAGGTACTCACTTTTTCCGAACCGACAAATCTTTCAGAGAAAAAAATACAAATAATTCGTTATTTCTGTTCATACGCTTTGCCCTTCTATTCATCAAATAGAGGGATTTGAAACACAACTACCCCTCCGAAGGAGATTTGAGGGTCTTTTTTTTGCTTTATTCTCACCTTTATCATACCTTTGCACCTCAAATTCCGAATGAAAAAAGATAAAATGAGTGATATTGACAAACTGACGGCTACAATCATCGAAGGTCTTCAGGAGAAGAAAGGACGGCACATTGTGATTGCCGATCTTTCGAACATCGAAGAAACGATCTGCAAACGTTTCGTCATTGCATCAGGAGGTTCCCCCTCACAAGTACAGGCATTGGCCCAATCCGTAGGCGAAATGCTCAGGGATAAGATGGACACACGCCCCATTGCAGTGGATGGATTGAGATGTGGTTGGTGGGTGGCAATGGATTACAGTGATGTAATCGTGCACATCTTCCTGCCCGAACAACGTGATTTCTATGATCTGGAACATCTGTGGGCAGATGCGCCACTGACCGAGATTCCAGAAGAAGACTGATATTTTTCCCCAAACCTGACAATATGGAAAACAACAAACCAAAAATGCCGAAATTCAACCTGACATGGTTGTACTTCATCATAGCTATCATACTGGGTTTTCTGGTTATCAATAGCGGAGGGCAAGGACTTAACGGCGGTTCCTCCAAGGAAGCCACATACAGTCAGTTCAAGAACTATGTGGAGCAGGGATATGCTTCACGCATCCTTGTCAAGAAAGAAGAAGGAATCTTGCGGATGTATGTCAAGGCCGAACATATACGAGACATTTTCAATACCCAGATAGAGAAAGGCAAACTCCCCTACGTCGAGACTGCCATCCCCTCTACCGACAAACTGGAAGATTTCATACAATCTCAGCAGGATCAGGGACACTTTGATGGTGAAATCACCTACGACAATGGCAATAGCGGATGGACACACCTCTTCTGGAGCTTCGGCCCCCTCATATTCATTGTACTGATGTGGTTCTTCATCATGAGTCGCATGGGTGGTGGAGGAAGCGGCGGAGGAGGGCCCATGGGCATCTTCAACGTAGGCAAGAGCCGTGCCAAACTGGTGGAGAAAGACCGACCTAACAAAGTCACCTTCCAAGACGTAGCTGGACAAGCTGGTGCCAAACAGGAAGTGCAGGAAATCGTGGAGTTTCTGAAGAACCCGAAACGATATACCGATTTAGGAGGAAAGATACCCAAGGGAGCCCTGCTCGTAGGCCCTCCTGGAACAGGTAAGACTCTGTTGGCAAAGGCTGTGGCAGGAGAAGCAGACGTACCATTCTTCTCCATGTCAGGCTCCGACTTTGTGGAGATGTTTGTAGGAGTAGGAGCAAGCCGTGTACGTGACCTCTTTCGACAAGCCAAGGAAAAGAGTCCTTGCATCATTTTCATAGACGAGATTGACGCTGTGGGACGCGCGAGAGGAAGAAACTCCGCCATGGGAGGCAATGACGAGCGGGAAAGCACGCTCAATCAGTTGCTCACGGAAATGGATGGTTTTGGTACCAACAGCGGAGTGATCATCCTGGCTGCCACCAACCGTGCCGATGTCTTGGACAAGGCTCTGCTGCGTGCAGGACGCTTCGATCGCCAGATTCATGTGGATCTGCCAGATGTCAACGAGCGCAAGGAGATATTCCAAGTGCATCTGAAACCCTTGAAGCTGGATGACACCGTGGATGTGGATTTCCTATCGAGACAAACGCCCGGATTCAGTGGAGCTGACATTGCCAATGTCTGCAACGAGGCAGCATTGATTGCAGCACGCAACGACAAGAAGGCCGTCAGCAAGGACGATTTCCTTTCTGCCGTGGATCGCATCATCGGCGGATTGGAGAAGAAGACCAAGGTTATGACGGCAGAAGAGAAAAACACCATAGCCCTCCACGAGGCAGGACACGCCTCCATCAGTTGGCTGTTGCAGTATGCAAGTCCCCTGGTAAAGGTGACCATCGTCCCCCGTGGACGTGCATTGGGAGCAGCTTGGTATTTGCCTGAGGAACGTCAGATCACCACTCGCGAACAGATGCTTGACGAGATGTGTGCCACCCTTGGCGGACGTGCAGCCGAGGAATTGATTACAGGGCACATTTCCAGCGGAGCAATGAACGACTTGGAACGTGTCACCAAGCAGGCATACGGCATGGTGGCATATATGGGTATGGGTGAAAAGTTACCCAACCTATGCTATTACAACAACGAGGAATACAGTTTCCAGCGTCCTTACAGTGAATCTACCGCACAAATCATCGATGAGGAAGTGAAGCAGATGATTGCCGCACAATACGAGCGTGCCAAGACCATCCTCAACGAGCACAAGGAGGAACATGCCCAGCTTGCACAATTGCTCGTGGAACGTGAGGTTATCTTTGCGGAAGATGTAGAACGAATATTCGGCCCGCGTCCCTGGACGAGCCGTACAGAAGAAATCCTGTCATGAGAAACATGCTCATTCGCGCCCTCACAGGCGCCATCTATGTGATACTGTTGGTGGGTTGTATTGTATATAGTCCTGTCACTTCCTTCTTTTTCTTCGGACTTGTGGCAGCAACTGCCCTGTATGAATTTGGCACCTTGGCAAACAACCATGCCGGGGCTTCTCTCAATCGTCGTGTGAACGCCTTTGCCGGATTCCTGTTGGTGGCTACTGTATGGCTTTGGTGTATGGGGAGTGCAGCCACAGGAAAAGCCGCAGCCCTCTATGCGCTCAGCCTTCTGTATATATTGGTGGGCGAACTATATCGCAAGGAGGAAGATCCATTACGCAACTGGGCATTTTCTTTCGCCTCACAGCTATATATTGCCGTACCATTCTCCATGATTCCTCTTGTCTGCCTTGCCTACGACACACAGGCAGGTCAGTACAACTACACATGGATATACACCCTGGCTCTGTTCATTTTTCTGTGGACAAACGATACGGGAGCCTACTTGTCTGGCATGTGCCTGCATCGTTTCTTTCCCGCCAAACTCTTTCCTCGCATTTCGCCGAAGAAGACTTGGGTAGGTAGTATCGGAGGCGGTTTGCTCACTTTGGGTGCATCCGTATTGGTCTGGCACCTCAGTTCGGGATCGTTCACTCTGCCTCAATGGATGGGCTTTTCGTTGGTAGTGGTCGTATTCGGGACATGGGGCGATCTGGTAGAAAGTCTGCTGAAACGTCAGTTGGGAATCAAGGATAGCGGACATATCCTGCCTGGACACGGAGGCATTCTCGATCGCATGGACAGCAGTCTCTTGGCGATCCCTGCCACCGTGGCGTATATCTACTTGGTTACAGCTTAGTTCCCCCATAAACAATGCTGCCCCTCACCAAAACGGAGAGGGGCAGACATACATATAATCTTTTTATTTCTTCTTATTCCTTGGTGATCTGTTCATCCACAGCCTTTATCTTGTCTGCCAGGAGTGTCAGTTCATCGCGTAGCTTCTCCACCTTCTTCTTCATTGTATCCACCAGTGTATTGCCTTTCTTGCTGCTGGTAGTCAGGAAGCCGAGGTTGTTTTCGTAGGTCTGGATCTCAGCCTTCAATGTTTCGTAGGCACGCATCATTCTGTTGCGTTCGTTATTCAGGTTACCACCTTCCTTCTCTATCTTGTTGGCCAGATTTGTCTTGAAGTTATCCAAGCGACGGCGAGCCTGACTCAGGTTGAGGTCCTTGTACAACTTATCGACAATCTCGCGATATTCCTTGAATATGGCATCTTTGTCACGGAAAGGCACATGTCCTACCTCATTCCATTGCTTCTGCAATTCCTTCACCTTGGCCACCACATCGTCAGCACCTTCCTCAGCCAATGACTTCAGTTGATCGATGATACTACGTTTCTGCTCCAGATTGGCAGTTTGCTCATCACGTGTGCTGGCAGTAGCCTTCTGCTTCTCCTCAAAGAAATGGTCACACGCACCGATAAAGCGCTTCCACAGGGCATCCGAGTACTTCTTGGGTACGGCACCTATTTCCTTCCATTCCTTCTGCAGGTTTATCAATGTATCACCTGCCTTGCGCCACTCGGTACTGTTCATCAGCTCCTCAGCCTTCTCCACCAGAGCCTTCTTGCGTGCCAGATTCTCGTTCAGGCGGTCTTTTACCTCGCGGAAATATTCCCCCTTCAGTTCGAAGAAGCGGTCACATGCTCCGCGGAAACGCTCAAAGATGGCATTGTTCATCTTCTGTGGTGCATAGCCAATGATCTTCCACTGAGCCTGCATTTCGATGATTCGCTGAGTGATGGCATCCCAGTCGGCAAAAGTATTCAAACCGTCTGTCTGTATTGCTTCGATTTCCTCACACAGGGCAGTCTTCTTGTTCAGGTTCTCCTCCTCTACGGCTTTCTGAGCCTCGAAATGATCTTGATGACGCTTGCGTACTATCGTGGAAGCTTCCTTGAACCTATTCCACAGATCCTCACGCAACTCCTTGGCCACGGGACCTGTTTCTTTCCATTCCTGATGCAAGGCCTGCAACTGGTTATTGGCAGCCACTACGTCCTCCACCTCAGCCAAGGCTTCTGCCTGTTCGCACAGGCGGGTCTTCACCTCCAGATTCTTCCTGAAGTCATAGTCGCGCAGTTCGTGTCCCAACTTCAGCAAGTCGTAGAACTTCTCCACGTACAGCTGGTAGTTCTTCCACAGTTCGGTAGCCTTCTCAGCCGGTATGGCCTTTATTTCCTTCCATTCTGCCTGTAAAGTCTTGAACTCCTCAAACGTCTGATTTGCCTCCTCCGGTGTGGATGCCAACTGCTGAATACGCTCCAGGATAGCCAGTTTGCGTTCCAGATTCTGTTGTTTCTGGCGTTCCATTTCCTCCTGCAAAGCGGCACGGCGTTCGCGCAGCACCTGCATCGAGGCACGGAACTCAGGTTCCAGAGGATCCATTTGTGGTACAAATTTCCCGTCTTCACCTCCAGCTTCCACGAAAGCGCGATGCGCCTCCTGAATCTCTACGTTGTGATACTTGTAGAAAAGCACCTTCAGCAAGTCCAGTTCCGTTTTCTCAGCCAATTCTTCCTGGGCGGCCAGTGCCTTGATTCTTGCTACGACCTCCTCCTTTGTCTGAGGTTGGATTGTTTCCTCCGTTTTCTCCTCTACGGTTTCAACGGTTGCTTCCTCGGTTTTTTCCTCAGCGGCCTCTACGGGTTCCACTGTTGTTTCCACATTCGCTACAGAAGACTGCTCAATGGCAGTTGTCTCATTCGTCTCTAAAGAGTCCATCTTTACATTATTTAATATGTTATTTCCGCTATTTCAAGCAGATTTAGGCACAAATTTCGCGAAAAAAAAAGTTACGACCTAATTATTCTGTGTTTTTTTCACCAAAAGGGGATTCAAATCCACGTTTTCCTCCTGAAATACCACATAAATAGCATGGTGATGCTTACAGAGATGAACAAAGCGAGAGGAAAACCCCACCAAGTTGTTTCCATTCCGTTCACCAGGTTCATTCCGAACAAACTGGCCACCAAGGTAGGGAACATCAGGATGATACTGATACTCGTAAGCATCTTCATCACACTGCTCATATTGTTGTTGATGATATTGGCGTACGTATCCATGGTGGAATCGAGGATATGAGCATAGATACCAGCCGACTCGCGTGCCTGACTCATCTCGATGGTCACGTCCTCGATCAGGTCGGCATCCAGTTCATCCACAGGCAGTTTGAATTTCAGTTTCGAGAGGAGGCTCTCATTACCACGGATAGAGGTGATGAAGTACGTCAGACTATCCTGCAGTTTGCTCAGTCGTATCAGATCGGCGTTATCGATATTGTGATCAAGGTTAGCCTTCGATTTCTCTATCAGCATATTTATCTGCTTCAGCCGTTTCAGGTACCAGACCGCGCTGCTCAGGAAGATGCGGAACACCATATCCACCGAATCCGTGAATCCCACAGCCCTGCGTTGTTGGAAAGTCACGAAATCGATCATCATGTTCGTCTCGAAGTTGCACACCGTGATGCACACATCCTTCTTCAGTATGATACCCAGCGGAATGGTA
The DNA here is from genome assembly GCA_002314945.1 of Prevotellaceae bacterium UBA1743. Taxonomy (GTDB): domain Bacteria; phylum Bacteroidota; class Bacteroidia; order Bacteroidales; family Bacteroidaceae; genus Physcousia. Next base: position 1,034 of record DCHV01000016.1, on the reverse strand, counting down.
GTATAGGGAGTACGCGACTTCACCTCCTTCACGTAGGGGATACGCAGGATGATGAGGATCCAGCCCTCGTCAAACTCATAGCGGGCCCTCTCGTCGGTATCGGCAATGTCATTTAGGAAATAATCAGGGATTCCCAGTTCGTGTTCCAGGAAATACGTATCATCTTCACTCGGGCAAGTCACCTGCACCCAGCAGTTGGGTTCCCAGGCATCCAGGGTACGCAGGCCATTTGTGGTGTTCCAGAATGTTTGCATATTCTATAAGTCTCCTTCTTTTTAGGGTTGCACAAAACAGATTCCCAGGAGTGCTTATATCCATGCTCCCGGAATCCTACAAATTCATATTCTCCGCGTGATAATCGTCCATTTTATAGTTTGAAATGATTTTCGTTTTGCAAAGGTACGATTAAGTGAACGATTTCACAAATTTATTTGATGAAATCTGAGCGTGAGTACCTTCGAGCGTAGCTCAGAGGTACGATTAAGTGAGAGAAATACAAAATAAAATTGTTTTTATTTTTATTTCCGAGCGTGAGTACCTTCGAGCG
>DCHV01000016.1:0-481 GCA_002314945.1 Prevotellaceae bacterium UBA1743 | reverse complement strand
TTCGAGCGATAGCTCAGAGGTACGAATAAGCGAATAAAATTCGAGTGACAGCTCAACGTGAGTACCTTCGAGCGTAGCTCAGAGGTACGAATAAGTGAATAAAATTCGAGTGACAGCTCAACGTGAGTACCTTCGAGCGTAGCTCAGAGGTACGAATAAGTGAATAATTTCGACAAAAACATAAAAAACCCCTTTTTGGACTTCTTTATCAGAATCATCTACGACGATTCCGCATCTATCTGCTTCCAAAAATCCATGTGAGCAAGCTCACTGATATTTTTGGAAACAGCTATCTGCCGAAGTCCACAAAGGCCATAAACCATCCCCCTTCGGGGGAATAAACCACCTGAAACCACCTGAAACCTGAAACCTTTTGAAACCTTCTAAAACCACCTGAAACCTTCTGAAACCTCGTATGGGTTCGACAGGCTCATCAATCAGCCTTCTATAAAATGGTTCAAGTTTCGCATGTTTCCTATGT
>DCHV01000079.1:32155-32291 GCA_002314945.1 Prevotellaceae bacterium UBA1743 | reverse complement strand
TGTCAACTGTAAGAACTGTAAGAATACGGCTCTGCCTATGGATAAACAAAAAAAACGTTGGAAAAATCCAACGTTTTTCTTTGCTTTGTTGCGGGGATCCGACTCGAACGAATGACCTCCAGGTTATGAGCCTGGC
>DCHV01000079.1:0-32125 GCA_002314945.1 Prevotellaceae bacterium UBA1743 | reverse complement strand
CGAGCTACCAACTGCTCCACCCCGCGATATATCCTTAATTCGAGTGCAAAGGTATGGTCATTTTTTGAAATAGCCAAATATCCGATGCTTTTTTTTCAAGAAACAGGCAAAAACGGCACACATCTGAATGATTGTGCTCATTTGTGAGGCGTTTTTTTGTTAAATCAGAGAAAAAAATCTTACCTTTGTAACGATTATGAGAGCACAAGGCACAAGGGACCGAATCGTGGAAGTGGCACGTATCTTATTCATAAAAAATGGATTTGAGAACACCACTATGCAAGACATTGCCAATATGTCTGGAAATGGTCGTCGTACCCTCTACACACATTTTAGAAACAAAGACCAGATTTATCTCGCTGTCATTGAGTATGAAATGAAAGATTTGGCACAAGAATTGAGTAAAGTGTCACGACTTCAGTTGTACCCCGAAGACAAGTTGGTGGAATTGGCTTTCATCCATCTGCATTTGATAAAAGACGCCATAAGAAGAAACAGCAACTTGAAGACGGCTTATTTCCAAAATATAGAGGTAGTGGAGCAAGTGAGACAAAAGTTCGACAAGCAAGAAATCGGGCTGATAAGATCCATCATGACGGAAGGCATCATGATGGGACGATTTGAAATAGAAGAAATACCCTTTACCGCAGAAATCATCCTATGCTGCATCAAAGGAATGGAAATGCCCTACATCAACGGAACCCTGATGCAAGGGATGACTCCACGAACAGCCCGCTCTATTTTACGAAAGATTATCCACAAATCATTTAAGAAAACATAAAACAATGGAACTATTGAAAGGTAAGACGGCATTGATTACAGGTGCTGCACGTGGTATAGGAAAGGCTATTGCCCTGAAATTCGCATCAGAAGGCGCTGATATCGCATTTACCGACCTGGTGATAGACGAGAATGGACAAGCCACGGAGAAAGAAATACAAGCATTCGGAGTAAAAGCAAAAGGATATGCAAGCAACGCTGCGGATTTCAAACAAACAGAAGACGTGGTTGCACAAGTAAAGAACGATTTCGGACGTATTGACATCCTCGTAAACAATGCGGGCATCACAAAGGATAACCTGATGCTAAGAATGACAGAGGAACAATGGGATGCCGTAATAAATGTCAACCTGAAAAGTGCCTTTAATTTTATTCACGCCTGCCTACCCATAATGTCACGCCAGCGAGGTGGAAGCATCATCAACATGTCGAGTGTGGTAGGCGTGCATGGAAATGCAGGACAATGCAACTATGCAGCCAGCAAAGCCGGTCTAATCGCCTTGGCTAAGAGCATCGGCCAGGAAATGGGAAGAAAGGGAATACGCGCCAATGCCATTGCCCCTGGCTTCATAGATACAGCTATGACAGCTGCACTCCCACAGGAAATACGCGATGAATGGATCACACGCATACCCTTGCGTCGTGCTGGACAGGTAGAAGACATAGCCAATGTGGCTACTTTCCTGGCCTGTGATATGTCCAGTTACGTGAGCGGACAAGTCATCCAAGTGGATGGAGGTATGAACATGTAAGGGACCACGTATGTTGGACATTCTGTACGAAGACAATCACCTTGTCATCGTGAACAAGAAGTCGGGGGATATCGTGCAAGGCGACAAAACGGGAGACACTCCCCTATCAGATGACATAAAACGTTATCTGAAAGAAAAATATGCCAAACCAGGAGAAGTGTTCTTGGGTGTCGTACACAGACTGGATCGCCCTGTAAGCGGTGTTGTACTCTTTGCGCGTACAAGTAAAGCACTCACTCGGCTAAACATGATGTTCGCCCAACACACACAGATACAGAAGACCTATTGGGCGATTGTAGCTAATAGACCCGAAACAGACGAGGGAACCCTGACGCATTGGCTCACACGAGACGAACGCAACAACAAGGCAAAAGCATACGATCGTGAAGTACCTGGAAGTAAACAGGCAATTCTTGATTACCGGCTGATAGCATGTAGCCAGCGGTATTTCCTTTTGGAAATCCAGTTACATACGGGACGACATCACCAGATACGATGTCAACTGGCCAAGATAGGATGTCCTATCAAGGGTGACTTGAAATACGGAGCTGCACGTAGCAACCCAGATGGAAGTATCTCGTTGCATGCACGTTCACTTGAATTGGAACATCCCGTGAGCCATCAGACAATCTATGTAAAAGCTTCTGTTCCTAAGGATACATTATGGCAATCATTTGCTAACCTATGAGAAAAAAAGTCCTGATAGTCTCCATTCTATTCCTGCCATTCATTCTCTTTGCGATAATGGCAAGCTTGCTCTATGTACCACAAGTACAGAAGTGGGCAGTGAAAAAGGCTACGGAATATGCTACGGAACAGACAGGAATGGCAATCAGCATCGGATATGTTAGATTGTGCTTTCCACTCAATCTGGAACTGAGAGATGTATGGGCCGCTGATAGTCTTACACTCTCGGCTAAGGCTGACCGCCTAATGGTACACATTGACGCAAGCAATATCCTGCAAAGTGAAATCGGAGTGAATGAAATTCGACTTGATGGTGCGGACATAGCATATCTCCTACCCGATTCCACCACTAACGACACCACAGAAAAAACGCCACTACAATGGACCCTCTCGCTAAAAGGAATATCCATTTCAGACACAAGGTTGCGTCTTACCATGCAAACTGACACATCGGAAATCCTCACTCATATCCATTCGCTTTCATTACGTGATGGCTGTCTGGACCTGGGAAAAGAGAAATATCAGGCCAGCGAAATACAAGCATCATTTGATTCGATATATTACGCTCGTAATCACAAAGATACCATTGCCATAAGGGAATTGCTCGATGTTCAACTTATGCAATTTTGCTATGATATGCCAAGCGAATACATCGAAACAAATCTGATGGTACACACTCCATATTCCACTCTATCCGGCGAGGCTAAAACGTATCTCACAGCCTTCTCCAACGAGCCAACAGGTGTATTTTCAACAACTCTATCCATCAATCTAAGTATGTGTGATATACGCACTTATCTGAAGAACTATCTGCCTAAAAACATTGAGAAATCATTACCTTCGAAAAATATCTGTGCACAAATTTCCCTTTCTGGTAATATGGATGAACTGGATGTGAAGGATATCCGTGTAGATTGGTCTGAGATTGTCACGCTGGAAATGGAAGGAAAGCTCACAAACCTCCTTTCCGAAAACGAAATGGGCATAGAAACCGAGTGTAACATACTCACAGGCAAACATACCATATTGAACAAAATAGTCAATCCCAATATATTCCCCATTACCGACCTTCAGTTGAAAACTAAAGCTGAACTGAAAGGTCAGCACTACAAGGTATCTGCCAAACTGGATGAGATAAAACAGCATACAGGCCTCTCTGCCAATGTCGATATGGAGGGTTGTGGGTTTGACTGGCAATCCCCCTCGACAAGCTTCGATGGAGATCTCCAAATAGACAGACTGAAATATGACCGCTGGAAATTTGACAACCTCGATCTTGAAGCTCACCTTCACGACCAACAAGGTAGCATGGAAATGTGCTGCAACGACAGTCTTGTCCGTTTCTCGGCATGTGCCAGTGCAGAGTTGGGAAAAGAACTGAAAAATGCCTTCCTCGACTTGGATGTGGAAGAGATAGACTTACACGAACTGGGGATAACCAAAGACACGCTGGATATGAGCCTTTCGCTTCACATGGACGCAACGAGCAACTGGAAGGACAGACACAGCATAGAAGCATCACTGAAAAACATTCAGCTTGCGGTGAAGGACACCCTATTTCATCCATTGGACTTGAATATAAAAAGCACTTTATCGCCCGACACACTCTTCGCATGGTTAAATGCAGGTGACCTGCAATTGAAAATGAGTGCATACGAAAATCTGGATAGCCTGATAGACAAAAGCCAGATTTTTATACAGTCTCTGGAAAAGCAGGTGAAAAATTACCGTATCCAACAAGACAGTCTGACCGAACTGCTTCCTAACGTAAACATCACCCTACAAAGCGGTTCACAGAATCCAATAAACAACGTCATGCGACAATTCACAGGTTGCTGTTTCGACCACCTGGACCTTAACATGAGTATAAGTCCCTATCTGGGTTTATATGGGTCTGGATATGTGAATGCGTTCACCATAGGATCTATGACAATAGACACGCTCAACCTGAATCTATCACAAGACAGTACCGGTATCAGCCTGAAGAGCCATATCCAGAATCGGGTTGACAACAAGAGTGGTGCATTCAACGCGTGGCTGAAAGCAGGAATTACATCCTCCGGAGCAATGGCGCATGTCATTTTCGAAGATAAAAAAGGTGAACGCGGAGTAGATCTTGGCGCAAATGTGGATTATCGTGAAGATGGCATACGTATCCAGTTTCAACCACTCCAACCTGTACTTGCCTACCGCACGTTCACTGTAAATGAGGATAATTTCATCCAATTAGACAAGGATGGACGACTTGGAGCAAATCTGGATCTCTTGGCAGACGATGGGACGGGACTGAAACTATATAGCATAACAAATGACAGTGTAAAACAGGATCTAACTCTGAGCATAAACCATTTCAACTTAGGAGAACTGGCGCGCGCAGTTCCCTTGATGCCAAATATCGAAGGATTGCTTCAAGGAGATACACATTTATTACAGACATACAGCGATTTATCAGTATCTTCGGATATAGAGATCAACAAGCTCTCACTCGATGGAGTTGCCTTGGGGCATGTGGGAATGAATCTCGTATATCTCCCCAACAGCGACGGCTCTCACTTCATGGATGGTATCGTCACGCAAAATGACGAAGAGGTACTCACACTATCTGGTAGTTACACACCCGATGAGAAAGAAGGAACTTTGAATGGCACGGCACAACTCACACATCTACCTATGAGTCTGGCCAACGGATTCTTCCCCGACAACGTTTGTCGTCTCGAAGGTTTTGCATGGGGTGAGATAGATTTGTCTGGAACCCCCAACCGTCCCTTGCTGTCGGGACAATTCAGGACAGAAGGACTTAAAGTACATTCCGACCCCTATAGCATTCATCTGCAGATGCCTGATGATACCATCATGATAGAGAACAACCAAGTTCACCTGACTAATATACGTGCCTATGCCGCAGGAAAGAATGCTCTCACCATGGATGGTACCATCGATTTCCGTGAAACAGACAACATACACATGAATATTGGAGTGAAAGCTAACAACTACGAACTAATCAATGCTCCGAGAAAAAGGGAATCAGTCGCATACGGCAAGGTCTATGTCAACGTAAACTCACGTATCGCAGGCACACTCGACAATATACATGTCAGAGGACGATTGGATGTACTGGGTAAAACTAATGTTACATACATTCTACGCGAAAGCCCTATCACTGTAGAAGATCGCCTTTCCGATTTAGTCACTTTTGAAGATTTTACCGACACACTGAAAGTTGAAAATGAAGAAACCATACAACCGCAACATCTCGATGTACAATTACTTCTCTCGATTGAACAGTCGGCACAAATCCATTGTCTCCTGAGTGAGGATGGGAACGATTATGTCAAGTTGGAAGGAGGTGGCGATCTAACCTTCACATACGACACGGATAATAACATGCGTTTCTTCGGACGATATACCATCCTGAGCGGCCAAATGAAATATACGCTCATGTCAGTCGTATGCAAAAACTTCAACATTCAGAACGGCAGTTATGTGGAATTCCAGGGGGACATAATGAATCCGAGACTGCACATTGATGCGACAGAACGTGTACTTGCGTCTGTCTCTGCAGAAGGTGGAGCACCACGAAGTGTAACATTTGACGTAGGCTTGAGCATCAGCCAGACGCTAAAAAACATGGGACTTGAATTCACTCTGCAAGCGCCTGAGGATATCTCGATACAAAACGAATTGGCTGCTATGGGAAGCGATGAGCGAGGACGTGTGGCCGTAACAATGCTTGCGACAGGCATGTACCTGACAGAAAACAACAAATCCAGTGGATACAGCAACACCAATGCGTTGAATAATTTCCTTCAATCAGAAATCAACAAGATCGTGGGCATGGCCCAAAACACAATTGATGTACAGTTTGGGATGGAGAGCAACACCAACGCTGCGGGCTCTATGCAGACCGACTATAGTTTCAGTTTTGCCAAACGTTTCTGGGGAAACCGCATAAGTATCGTATTGGGGGGAAAAGTAAGTAAAGGGAATGATGCGGTGAACACGGGACAAACCATCATAGACAATGTTTCCATCGAATATCGGCTTGACCAGACAGGCACTCGATACGTACGACTCTTCTACGACAAGAACTACGAATCGTTGTTGGAAGGAAAATTGACAGAAATGGGGGCAGGTATCCTGCTTCGCCGGAAATCAGACAATCTGGGCGACTTGTTTATCTTCAAGAGAAAGAAGGAGGAGAAAGAGAAATGAGAATGCACGTTTGTATATATCTGGTGGCCCTATGTATTTTCACGGCCTGCAATGTCACATCACATATTCCGGAAGGCGAACAGCTCTATGCGGGCATAAAGAAAATCGACTATGATGAAATGCCCTCATTTGATGACACAGAAAGCAGGGACTCCACCGGAGTAATCACGGCAATAGCAGATGCATATTCGTCCGTCACCTCTGCCATTTCCGGTAAAGGAGCGAAACAAGAGAAAAGCAATCAGGCAAGGGAACAGATAAAATACACGAAGGAGATACGCGAAAAAGAACATCAGGCTTACCAGAAAGCAAAGAGTGAAGTGCAAGGCATTATGGCATACTCCCCCAATGGTGCCATCATAGGGAGCAGTAATGCAAGATGGCCTTTCCGCCTCCGTTTGTGGGTCTATTACCACTACATGAATTCCAATACGAAATTCGGTCGTTGGATGATGAATCATTTTTCCAGTACACCGAAGTACATCAGTACCGTGAATCCAGACCTTCGTACACAGATAGCCACCAATACACTCCACAATTACGGTTATTTCAGAGGGATAGCCAGCCACACATTGATTCCCAACAAAGACACCCTCGAAGCAAAAATCGAGTATTACATACATCCCAACGAACTATTTCATTTGGATTCTATTGAATACCAACGCTTCCCCGGAATAACAGATAGTATGATGACGGTCCTGAAGCGCCAGTCACTCTTACAACGGAATGACCCATTCAACGTTATCAAGCTGGATGAGGAACGTAATCGATTGAGTACGCTTTTACGCAACAACGGATACTATTTCTTTCGACCCGAGTATGTCACATTCAGGGCAGACACCATACAATCCCCTCAGAAAGTACAAATGAAAGTATGTGCTTCTCCCAGTATTCCCGCAGTGGCGCAACGTCCTTTCTATATTGGAAAAACATACATTCGACTCAGAACCAATCACGACACACAAGTCTTGGACACCCTGGAAAGAGGGGATGTCATGATGATCTATTCCAAAAAATCCGAAGAGCCCCCACTCAAAATGGGTGCAATCAAACGGTATCTGTTCTATCGGAAAGGTTCGCCTTATCGACAAAACATTCAGGATTTCATTCAAGATAAGATCTCTGGAATGGGTGTGTTCTCGCAAGTGAATGTAAACTATGTAGCACGCGACACAACTTCGAAATGTGACACGCTGGATGTAAAAATAGCAGCAACGTTGGATAAACCATACGATGCAGAATTCGAAGGAAAGATTACATCAAAAGACAATGACCAAGTGGGTCCTGGCGTATCTTTCTCAATGGCAAAGAAAAATGCTTTTCGAGGCGCTGAAACGCTAGGATTGAAACTATGGGGTTCCTACGAATGGCAGACAGGAGCAGACTTGCATGGCGATCGTTCCATGATGAATTCATACGAATATGGCACCAGTCTCAATCTGTCATATCCACGTTTCATCTTTTTCGGAATGGGACGTTCGCTGAATAGGCACCTCATCTCGAGCACAGCATTCAGGACAGATGCAAAATGGCTCAATCGTGCAAATTATTTCAATCGTGTTTCATTGGGTATAAGGGCCGACTACACTTTCCAGCGGAAACGGAATATGAGACATGAGTTCACCCCATTCCATCTGGAATATGATCTACAGTTGCATACAACGGAGCGCTTCGATTCCATTGTGAATGCAAATCAGGCATTGTATGCAAGTATGCAAGACAAATTTGTCCCCAGCATTGAATACACATTCTATTGGAACAGTTTACGACATGCACCTCGCACCCTTACGCTACACATAAAGGAGGCCGGCAATCTCACAAGCAGCATCTATGCGTTAGCAGGACAATCTTATGGAACACGTAACAAGGAATTGTTTGGCGTTTCCTTTGCACAATACCTGAAGATTACTGCCCGATATACACACGTGTTTGAGCTCACGCCACGAAGCGGAATCGCCACACAAGCCTTCCTCGGAGCGATATGGAGTTACGGAAACAGTACCACAGCACCATACAACGACCTGTTCTCTGTGGGAGGTGCCAACAGTATCCGTGCCTTTGCCATGCGTAGTATTGGACCAGGAGCATACCATCCAGCCAGCAGTTCATATTCCTACATCGACCAAATGGGAGATTTCAAAATGGAAGCCAACGTCGAATACCGATTCCCGCTTATTGCCAGTCTCTATGGCGCACTATTTCTTGACGCGGGAAACGTATGGCTGTTGCGCGAAGACAAAGAACGCCCACAATCCCATTTTGACATAAAACGTTTTGCCAACGATATAGCATTGGGAACTGGAGCTGGATTGAGATATGACTTGGATTTCTTAGTGATACGTTTCGACCTTGGCATCGGTCTGCATGTACCCTATGAAACAGGACGTAAGGGTTATTATAATCTTCCTTCCTTTGGAAAAAGTTTAGGATATCATTTAGCCATAGGTTACCCATTCTGATTAAACACCAAAGCATAAAAATAAGAAAACGCGCTAAGAATATTCATTTTATCTGGATTCTATCGTTTATATCTCAAAATTTGTGTACTTTTGTATCTCAAAAACTAAACGAATAATTACATTATGAAACCTACATTGTTTCTTTTAGCTGCAGGAATGGGCAGTCGTTACGGGGGACTGAAACAACTTGACACCTTAGGTCCTCAGGGTCAAAGCATCATGGATTATAGTATCTACGATGCCATTAAAGCAGGCTTTGGCAAGATTGTATGGGTAATCCGACGTGACTTCGAGGATCAGTTCCGCAAACAGATTCTCAGCAAATACGAAGGACATGTGCCATGCGAACTGTGTTTTCAAGCTATCGACACTTTACCCGAGGGTTTTACCGTTCCACAGGGACGCGAGAAACCTTGGGGTACCAATCATGCAGTCATGATGGGAGAAGATGTCATCAAGGAACCATTCGCTGTACTCAATTGTGATGATTTTTACGATCGTGATGCCTTTATGGTGATGGCCAAGTTCTTATCCGATCTGCCAGAAGGTAGTACAGGGAAATATGCAATGGTTGGCTTCCGAGTAGATAACACTCTGAGCGAAAGTGGCACCGTGAGTCGTGGTATTTGTGAGAATGACAAAGAGACACATCTACTAACCTCAGTAGTGGAACGCACAAAGATCGAACGTCACGATGGCATTGTACAATATCTCGATGAAGAAGGCAAATGGGTAAGCATTCCCGACACCACTCCCGTGAGTATGAATTTCTGGGGATTCACTCCCGAATATTTCCAATATAGCAAGGAATACTTCAAAATGTTCCTGTCAGACCCGAAGAATATCGAGAACCTGAAGAGTGAATTCTTTATTCCCCTCATGGTGGATTATTTAATCAAGAATAACAAGGCTACTTGTGAAGTACTTGACACCACCAGTAAGTGGTTTGGAGTCACCTATCCGGAAGATCGTCCCGAGGTAGTTGCAAAATTGGCTAAATTGCATGCCGACGGACAATATCCTGATGAAATGTTTTAATACGTTGTCATTTTAATTGCAATACAGGATAGAGACAAGCACATTCGGAGTGTTTGTCTCTTTTTCATAGAAAGAACAGGGAACAATGAGTGACGGGCACTTCAACAGATCATTACTACCAAGTACTCCATACGCCAGTGGCGTACGCATGGGCCAACAACAGATGAAGGTCCGAGCGATTGCAGCCTTTCGTATATGGGCAAAAGAAAAGTTCCCCACCCTACGGGATGAGGAACTTGATAAAATAGTGGAGGAATTCCACCTGTATCTTACTTCACGACAACCTTAGCAGCAAGGGACTTGCACTTATCGCGCAAAGCCGTCTGATCTGTCTCAAGTGAATCCCAGCAGACAACCACTCCCATGCGACGACCGATATGTGCATTGGGCTTGCCAAATACACGAAGATAAGTACGCTCGGCGGCACATACATCTTCCATGCCATCATATTGAGGATCTTCTGTATCCACGGGAGAAAGAATAACAGCAGAGGCTCCTTGACGTTCTTGAGTTATTTCGGGGATGGGAAGACCCAAGACGGCACGACAATGTAGCTCAAACTCACTAAGATTCTGCGTACCTGCCAGGGTTACCATACCCGTATCGTGAGGACGTGGACTCAACTCGCTGAAGATAACGCCTTCTTTTTCGCTTACAAAGAACTCTACGCCCCAGATACCTGCACCAGTCAAGGCTGCGGTTACCTTGTCTGCCATCTCCTGAGCCTGTGCCAGGTGTTCGGGTTTCATACAGCGAGGCTGGAAACTCTCTCTATAATCTCCTCCGATTTGGACATGGCCTATTGGCTTGCAGAACATCGTGGGGCCATTTTTCTGTGTAACAGTGAGCAAGGTGATTTCGTAATCGAATGGGATGAACTGTTCGACAATTACTTCCATCAAGTCACCACGCGCACCCCCACAAGCACACTCCCATGCTACGGGGAGATCCTCTGGTGTATTCACTTTACTCTGGCCATGACCGCTACTACTCATGAGCGGCTTGATAATACAAGGGAAACCTATTTTTCCTGCAGCCTGAACCAACTCTTCGTAAGTGGAAGCATATTCATAATTAGCAGTTTTCAATCCCAGTTCTGTATGAGCCAACTCACGGATAGCCTTGCGGTTCATTGTATAGTTGACAGCTCTGGCACTGGGTACCACCTGAATTCCCATCTTCTCACAATCATAGAGACGTTCTGTACGTATAGCCTCAATCTCGGGCACAATGATATCAGGCTTCACTTCTTCCACAGCGGCCATTAGCGCATCTCCGTCGAGCATGCTGAACACGCGGCATTCGTCAGCCACCTGCATGGCAGGAGCACCTGCATACTTGTCACAAGCAACCACATATTGTCCTTTGCGTTTCAAGGCAATGACAAATTCTTTACCCAATTCTCCCGAACCCAGGAGCATGATTTTCTTTTTCATACTTTACTTAAGATTTGTTTGTTGTATATTTTGTCTATTTGTTGTTTTTTACACCTGAATGCGAATCATTGGTCTGTCGTTGCCAGAATTGACGTCCGACCAAGTCATCGGGCATGTATTGTTGTTGAACATAATGTCCCTCATAATCATGTGCATATTTATACTCGCGTCCGTAGCCTAAGTCTCTCATCAGATTGGTCGGTGCATTCCGGAGATGAAGGGGAACTGGCAGATTGCCTGATACTTTCACCTCCTGCAAAGCCTTGTTGATAGCCATATAAGCCGAGTTGCTTTTCGGACAGTTCGCCAGGTAAATAGTCGCCTCTGCCAAAGGAATACGTCCTTCCGGCCAACCAATCTTCATGACAGCATCAAAAGCTGCATTTGCCAACAACAAGGCGTTGGGATTGGCCAACCCGATATCTTCGCTGGCACTGATAACCAAACGACGTGCGATGAATGCGGGATCTTCTCCTCCTTCTATCATACGTGCGAGCCAATACAGAGCAGCATCGGGATCACTTCCACGGATACTCTTGATATATGCCGAAATGATATCATAATGCAATTCACCTCCCTTATCGTAGGCAAGAGGATTCTGTTGAAGTCTCTCTGTAACTATCGCATCGGATATGACGATCGGTTCTTCACTCGACTCGAAAATCAGTTCTATAATATTCAGGAATTTACGTGCATCACCTGCGCTGTATCTCAAAAGGGCATCCGTCTCTTTGATTTCAAATCTTCGGGAGGAAAGCAGAGGATCTTTCTGTAATACCTTATCAAGAAGCTGGAGCAAATCTTCGTTCTGAAGCGATTTCAGCACATAGACCTGACATCTGCTCAACAAAGGACGTATCACTTCAAAAGAAGGGTTCTCTGTAGTGGCTCCTATCAGAGTGACGACACCTTGTTCCACAGCTCCCAGAAGACTATCTTGTTGTGACTTGCTGAAACGGTGAATCTCATCAATGAACAGGATCGGGCTCTGGGTATTGAAAAAATGGTTGTTTCGTGCTTTCTCTATTACTTCTCTCACATCTTTTACGCCACTGGATATAGCGCTCAAGGTATAGAATGGTGCCTGTAGCTGATGAGCCACAATAGAGGCTAATGTGGTTTTCCCGACGCCAGGAGGTCCCCACAAAATAAAACTCCCCATGCGACCACTGTCTATCATATTCCTCAGGACACATCCCTTACCGACAAGATGCTTTTGTCCAATGTAGTCATCCAACGAAGTGGGACGCATCCGTTCGGCTAATGGTGCACTCATGATTAGTAATAAACAACTATTTTTTTGCAAATATACAATTATTTTCCAACATTATCACATCTGTATTGTAATTTCTTTTCTTCCGACAACTTCTATCTCATTTTTTTTATAGAAATTTGCTGCATGTTATTATCAATTCTCATTCCTGAATACAACCAACCATGTATGGAGCTGATAAAAGATTTGCAGCAACAATGTGAATCTGAAAATATCCCATACGAAATTATCGTAATGGATGATGGTTCCACAAACACCGATTCGCTGAATATCAATCGTTGTATTGGACAGATACCTAATTGCATCTTTTACGAACAAGTCAACAACCATGGCCGTTCACACACACGCAATCAGTTGATGAAGATGGCAAAAGGAAAGTACTTCCTGTTCGTGGATAGTGATGCACAGATTGGCAAAAGCGATTTCATACATCAATATGTACAACTTCTTCCTACGCAATCTGTTATCTGCGGAGGCATATTTCATGAATCGAGCCTGAACAAGTCCAACACCACATTACGTTATCGTTATGAGAAATGGGCAGAGCGTCGAATGACGTCTGAGCGAAGACAAGAACATCCTTATGAACACTTGCGTACTTTCAATTATTTAATTCCGGCTCATATTGCACATTCGCATCCGTTTGATGAAAATATTACATTGTATGGATACGAAGATGTACTTCAGGGCAAGTCTTTCGAAAATGATGGTGTGGAGATAATACACATAGACAATCCTTTATGCAATAGCCATCTTGAGGAAAATAGTGAATTTTTGCACAAAACCGAAGAATCACTACACACGCTGAAACAATTCGAAGACGCGCTACAGAGTAAATCCTCGTTATTAGCCCTCTACCATAGGCTTCAGCGTTTCCATCTGATTCCTCTGATACGATTATGCTATGCTTGTACAAAACCAATATTACGCATCAACCTCCACAGTAGCCACCCCTCCCTTCTCCTGTTCCAGTTTTACAAGTTGGGGTATTATGCACATCTACGATAATTGAAGAAAATACATATTCAAGTTACGTATGTTTCTTATGTAGATTACGTACTGTTACCGTAGTGACACCGTATAAACACAGTACGCATACGTACGCTATACGTAGGCTGTACGTTGTCTGCTCGGTAGAACAGTCGGGACTTCCTCTGAAATCCAATGCAAAAGTACTACATTTTCCACCTCTATCCAATAGTTTTCCCACCGCTCGTAACCTCCATTCCCACGGTTCAAAAAAATCCCCCGCGGTTACTCCGGTTACCGCGGTTACTCCTTACGTTTCTGTATTCGTGTTTTCTAATATATATAGATGTTTATAATATATATTATAAAACGCTTTTCTCTCCCTAAAAACAGGGCGAGTAACCCGAGTAACCCGAGTAACCGGGGTACCTACGTTCCTCCAGCCCCTTCACACGTCCTGCTCCCTCTACAAGCAGAGCTGTAGAGCCTTTGTCTTCCTGCTTCCGACAAAGAAGCTTATCATATATCTTTCGTCTATATACACTTTTCTGACATAGTTTAGCGGACAGCCGACCTCCGAAGAGCTATAAGGGGCATACACATGAGCCAAAGGACTGGGAAAAGTTGTTGTACATGATGGATTCCACCACAATAGCCCTATTTGACAAAATACTCAAAGGCGTAGGCCGTCATCCGAAGTCAGGAAAGAAGAAGGGAGGTATGAAAGTGCGCACGGTGAAGAAGTATCATGTAGGTGTCCCGATGGTCTTACAACTCACATCGGCTGCGAAGCACGACCTTTACCTGCTTAAGGAGGCACATTTGCCCAAAGGTTCTCATCTCGCCATTGAGGGTACAACGTATGACACCATGAGACGTGGTAAGACGGTATGATACACTTTTGGAGAAATTTCTTTCAAATTTGATAGTATTTTTGAAGCGTCTCTTTGCTTGTTTGATAGAATTGGCATACCTTTGCAGAAACTAAGCGAAGGTTGCTCATTTTGTAATGAAACTGATTATTTCGACAAGTCCATTTTTTTTTATCGAGGAAGATAAAATATTGACCACCTTGTTTGAGGAAGGGCTTGAAATCCTTCATTTACATAAGTTTCAAGGCGAACCCGTTTATTTCGAGCGTCTCCTCTCCTTAATTCCATCACAATACCATAATCGTATTGTAGTATGCGAGAATTATTATCTTCAGGAGGAATATGGGCTAATGGGAATCCATCTCAATGATACTGATACCACCATACCTGGAATGGAATACAAAGGCAGAATTTCGCGGAGTTGCCATAATTTGGACGAGTTAGACGAATTAAAGAAAAACGCTCAATATGTGACATTAAAGCATGTATTTGATAGTATCTCTGACACTCAAAGTGCCCATTATTCGATTGAAGAATTGCAAATTGCAGCACGCAAAGGACAGATTGACAGAAAAGTGATTGCTCAAACAGGGATAAACATCAACAACATCCCTATTACCAAGGAACTTGGATTCGGAGGAGTCTTAGTTTCAGGTGACATCTGGAAACGATTCGACCCTCATAGCGAAAACAGTTTCAAGGAACTTATCACCCATTTCCGTCAGTTACAAAAAGCCGTCAACAAATAATACAAGTATCTCCAATAACATAAAATCCAATTAAGATCATGGAATCTGAAAAAAAAGACTTTTTAGTATTCTCAGGAACAGCTACACATTACCTTGCTGAGAAAATATGTCAAAGTTTAGAGTGCGAACTCGGCAAAATGTCAGTCACTCGTTTTTCTGATGGAGAATTCGAAATATGCTTCGAAGAGTCCATCCGTGGAAAAGACGTTTTTTTGGTACAAAGCACATTCCCTAATGCAGACAACATGATGGAATTGCTGCTGATGATAGATGCGGCCAAACGTGCATCTGCAAAGTCTGTAAATGCAGTTATACCCTATTTCGGTTGGGCCAGACAAGATAGAAAAAGCAAGCCACGTGTCAGTATTGCAGCAAAACTTGTTGCCGATATGCTAAGTGTAGCAGGAATTGACAGACTCATCACTATGGATTTACATGCAGACCAGGAACAAGGCTTCTTCAACGTACCCGTAGATCACCTCTATGCAAATTGTGTATTGATTCCTTATCTGCAAAGCCTGAATCTCGAAAATATGGTTATTGCAACTCCTGATGTAGGTGGCAGCAAGCGTGCAAGCGGCTATGCAAAATACTTAAATTGTCCATTGGTACTATGCAACAAGACTCGAAAGCAAGCCAATGTGGTAGAAAGCATGCAGATTGTAGGTGATGTAACAGACGCCAACGTAATTCTGGTGGATGACATGGTGGATACAGCTGGAACAATAACCAAGGCAGCCAATCTGATGAAGGAAAACGGAGCACGTAGCGTGCGAGCCATTGCAAGCCATTGTTTGATGAGCGGTCCTGCAAACGAGCGTGTGGAAAACAGTGCTTTGGTGGAACTCGTATGCACCGATAGTATTCCCTACAACAATAAATGCAAGAAAGTAAAACAACTTTCGGTAGCCAATCTGATTGCAGAAACAATTCGCCGAGTTGAAAGCAATAGTTCAATTAGCGACCAATATATCATATAGTTTTTGGCATTGAAATCTCCAAATCAGGACTTTCACAACAGGATATTAAAACTTTGATAATAACCTTGATAGTATGCGAACATTTAAGTATTTCTTTTTGATTACTATCTTATGGGGAAGTTGCACGTCACAACCTGCAAAAAGCCCAGCAGAAAGTGAGCCCCAAAAAGACACGACTCAGGTGGAACCATTCAAGCCAAAAGAAGGCTCACTCTATTTAGATCTGAAATTTCCAGCAATGAATGGGACTGAGGTCAGTCTAAGCGAATATGTTTCATCCAACAAACTTACGATTGTGGATTGCTGGGCAAGTTGGTGTGGCCCTTGCATGGCTGAAATGCCGAACTTAGTACAGATTTATAAGAAATATCATTCCAATGGCCTTGAAATAGTAGGTATATCCTTCGACAAGGAACAAGATGCATGGATGTCTGCTGTTCAGAAACAAGATATGCAATGGCCACAACTGAGTGAATTGAATGGGTGGGAAAATCAAATGATGGAAAAGTATGATGTACAATCCATCCCCTGTACATTCCTAATCTCTCAAGATGGAATCATCCAAGCTATTGGATTGAGAGGAACCGAACTGGAGGAGAAAGTCAAATCATATTTAGGATTATAGAGATGTTCACTCGATCCGTCATACAAATAGTAAAAGAGGCAGCCCAATATATGGAGGTTGCCTCTTTCTCTATTACTCAAAAGGAAGGTTATTCCAATATTGTTACATCTTCTGATTTAGCCGTTCAGAATTTTTTGTGTGACCGACTTTCCGCTCTTCTTCCAAATTGCGGTTTTATATGCGAAGAAAAAGATTTCATAGAGGATGCGCACGAATATACCTGGATAATAGATCCCATAGATGGGACCGCCAATTATAGCAGAGGAATTGCAGAATGTGCCATTTGCGTCGGTCTTAAGCATTGGAAAGAAATGGTACTCGGTGTAGTATTCATACCGTTTGCAGACGAGTTGTTTTGGGCAGAAAAAGGAAAAGGAGCATTTCTGAATGAAACACCAATACATGTATCGGATCGTCCATTTCAAAATGCCATTTTGTGTACAGCCTTATCTGTTTATCACAAAGAACATGCAAAAAAGTGTTCAGACATCATCCTTGACGCATTCCAAAAATGCAATGACATACGTCGATTTGGCGCATGTGCTCCCGAGTTGTGTTATCTGGCAATGGGGCGATGCGAATTGTATTTCGAATACCAACTCTCGCCTTGGGATTATGCAGCCGCATCTCTCATCCTAACTGAAGCAGGCGGAGAAATAACCGACTTACAGGGGAACAATGTACCACTTACACAAGGAAGTGGTGTGATAGCAGCCAATAACAAAGACAATATCCAACAAATGCTGGATATTGTCCGATTTCACACAAGTTTTTGACTTAGAAAGGCAATTCATCCGTTCCCGATGCTGAAGAGAAAGGAGCTTCGGGTACCGAGGAGAACTGTGCTGCAGGATTGATGGAAGAGTTATCTGCCATGGATGGCTGAACTGGAGCGTTTGCTTCCGCCGTATTGCGATCCACTTTCCATGCACGAATGCTATTAAACCAACGATCCTGATATTCGTGCGCATCAATATCAAATGAAACGGTAAGAGTCTCACCCACTTGAATATTGAATTGAGCAATGCGGTCAACACCAAACACCTCGAAAACCATTTTCTTAGGATATTGTTCAAGTGTCTCCAATACATAGGGTCTTACCTTCCATTCATTTCCAGTACGTTGTGCAACACCGCCTCTTTCAGGTAATGCCAAAATAATTTTTCCTGTTATTTCCATGTTATTTATCTCAAAATATGAATATCAATGCAAAGGTAAGAAAAAAACATGAACCACAAGAAAATAAGAGAAGTTTTTTGTCAAGTCATATAAAATACGTAAATTTGCTCCAAAAATATAAATTATTTGTAATATGGATTTCAAAGTATCATCAACGGCTCTCTACAATCGCCTTTCATCAGCTTCCAAAGTGCTTGCTAACAAAAATTCCATCCCTATTTTAGATTGTTTTCTTTTCAATATTCAAGATGGAATTCTGACAATTACAGCAAGTGATAGCGAAAAATATCTTATCACTACCCTACCTACCATTTCAGCTTCCGACAACGCCGTATTCTGCATTACAGCAAAGACCATCATTGATTCCATCAAGGAACTACCGGAACAGCCGCTCATGTTTTCGTTCAATGCCGACACATACAGTCTCAAAGGTGATCATAGCAGTGGACATTTCAATTTGATTGCTCAAGACGCGGCACCCTATCCTATGCCAATGACGACAGATGAAAACAGTCAAAAAATCATTGTGCCATGCGAGACCCTCATTGATAGCATCACATATTGCTTGTTTGCAACAGCAAATGACGAGGTCAGAAAAGTCATGAACGGAATTTATTTTGACGTAAGACCAGAGAACATAATTTATGCCAGTACAGACGGACGCAAATTGGTTCGATATACGACAATCAACAAAAATCAATCTGATCTCACCACATCACTGATACTACCCAAAAAAGTAGCTTCCATCATCAAGGCTGTTTTGTCCAAAGACGATGGTGATGCAACCATCTACTTCGACCCCAAAAGAGGTTGTGTACAGACCGAAGACATAACACTTTATTTCAGTCTGATTGAAGGAAGATATCCCAACTACAATGCGGTAGTTCCCAAAGACAATCCCTATACCGCCATTATTGACAGGCAATCATTAGTCAGTGCAGTAAAACGAGTTCAGGTATTTTGCAACCAAAGTAGCGGACTTATAAAACTTGAGCTCAACAACAATACTGTACGCATTAGTGGATGTGACAATGAAATGTCCACAAGTGCGGAAGAATACTTGTCATGCGAATACAACAACACACCCGCTCATATAGGGTTCAGTGCACAACTATTTTTGGAAATCATCAACATTATCGAATCAGAAAACGTATTGCTCGAATTGGGTGATCCGAGCCGTCCTGGAATCATCCGTCAAATCGACGAGAAATCAGACGAAGAACTACTGATGCTGCTCATGCCTATGAGAGTAGGCGAATACTAAACCATCCGATATATCTACAGACATGAAATTGAAATTGGAAAAACCTATAGTGTTTTTCGATTTGGAGACCACGGGTGTTGATATCAGCAAAGACCGTATTATTGAGTTATGTTATATTCGGATAGAGCCCAATGGAAACAAATCTTCCGAAAGTATGCGCATCAATCCAAACATGCATATTCCCGAAAATGCAAGTCAAATAAACGGGATTTACGATGAGGATGTCAAGGATTGCCCCACTTTTTCCATGGTGGCAGATCACCTGCTTCAGGTTTTCGCAGGATGTGATTTAGCTGGATTCAACAGCAACAAATTCGACATACCTTTGTTGGTAGAAGAATTCATGAGAGTCGGAAAAAATCTCGACCTTCATGAATGTCGGATGGTAGATGTCCAGAACATTTATCACAAATTGGAGAGACGCACCCTCATAGCCGCCTATAAATACTATTGTGGAAAAGACTTGGAGAATGCACATAGCGCATTGGCAGATACAGAAGCTACATTAGAAGTTCTCGAAGCACAACTTGACAAGTATCCCAACATTCTACAGAATGACATGACCTTTCTTGCAGACTTTTCCCTAATGAATAGAAATGTGGATTTTGCAGGACGATTGATATATGACGAGGAAGGCTCTGAAATAGTCAATTTTGGAAAATACAAAGGACAGAAACTGAAAGATGTACTTTCCAAGGATCCTGGATATTACAGTTGGATAATGCAAGGAGATTTCACAATGAATACAAAACAAGTATTCACACAGTTAAAGTTGAAATATGCTCACCGATAAAAAAATAGTAGTCGGCATCACAGGTAGTATCGCTGCTTATAAATCATGTCTGCTGATTCGTGATTTCATCAAGAAAGGAGCAGAGGTTCAAGTTGTCATCACGCCTGCTGGAAAAGAATTCATCACACCTATCACATTGAGTGCGTTGACAAGGAAGCCTGTCATCAGCGATTTTTTCAGTCAACGTGACGGCACATGGCATTCACATGTGGATTTGGGTCTATGGGCAGACGCGATGGTAATTGCTCCAGCCACAGCCAGTTCGATTGGCAAGATGGCACACGGAATTGCCGACAATATGCTTATTACCACTTATCTGAGCATGAAAGCTCCTGTGTTCATTGCACCTGCAATGGACCTTGACATGTATGCTCACCCTACTACACAAAAGAATTTAGAGTTGTTGTCATCGTACGGCAACCACATTATCGAACCGGCAACTGGATTTTTGGCAAGCAGCCTCGAAGGGAAAGGACGTATGGAAGAACCGGGAAAAATAGCTTCAATCGTTGAATCCTTTCTCTCAGCACACGAAGATATGAATGGACTTCGCGTTCTCATTACAGCAGGCCCCACTCATGAAAAAATAGATCCCGTTCGATTCATAGGTAATCACAGCAGTGGAAAGATGGGATTTGCCTTAGCCATGGAATGTGCCGAACGTGGAGCTGAGGTTGTGCTTGTCTGCGGACCCGTAGATCTGCATATCCAACATCCGCGCATTCATCGTATCGATGTAGAGAGTGCAAATGAGATGTACGAAGCATCCATGGAAGTATTCCCACTCTGTAATGTCGCCATTCTATGTGCTGCGGTAGCTGATTTCACTCCCGAGCAGGTTGCAAACGAAAAAATCAAGCGCGAAGGCAATAATCTGGTCTTGCACCTCAATCCGACCAAAGATATCGCAAAGTCACTCGGTGAAATAAAACAACCTGGCCAATACCTTGTTGGTTTTGCATTGGAGACCAATGACGAGAAAAATCATGCACGTGAAAAGCTCAAGCGGAAAAACTTGAATTTCATTGTACTCAATAGCATGAAAGATTCCGGTGCTGGCTTCCGATATGACACGAATCGTATTTGTATTATCAGTGCCAATGGTGAGACACAATACGAATTGAAAGACAAGAAATTGGTCGCAAAAGATATTATCAATCAATTAGTCGAAATTATGCAATGAACATACGTTCAATCTTTCTTCTCTTCGCATTGTTGACTTTATTCGGAGTAGCAAATGCACAAGAATTAGATGCAAAAATATCCATCAATCGTTCGCAGGTATCCAATACAAAGGGCGATGTATTTGAAGCATTAGAGAAAAAAATGACCAGTTTTCTCAACAATCACAGTTGGACTGAACTCAAATTTAAAAATAACGAGAAGATTCGCTGCAATTTCAATCTCACGGTGAATACGTATAGCGAAACGGACAATTCATTTACATGCACACTTCTTTTAAGCAGTTTTCGTCCTGTTTTCAACTCCAATTACCAGACAACCGCTTATTCCATCAAAGATCCCAAGTTCAATTTCGAATTCCAGGAACATGATCAGCTTGAGTATAGACCAGAGCAGATAGACAATCAATTGGTTGCATTGATGGCATACTACGCATACCTGATTATCGGATTCGACCTTGACACTATGACGCCCATGGGTGGAACTGAATATCTGCAGGTGGCCGAAGACATCGTGACAGCTGGCCAAAATCTCGACTACCCAGGATGGAAGGCATTCGATGACAATAAAAATCGTTTTGGTATATTGAACGACTATTTGGATGGTTCCATGGAATGCTACCGCCAACTACAATACGATTATCATCGCAAAGGATTGGATCTGATGGCAGACGATCCAGAAACAGCACGTCAAAACATCAGTGAATCATTGGAACTCCTATATAAGGCACGTACTGCGAAGAACATGACAAGTTTACCCCAGTTATTTTCCGAATATAAAAGGGAGGAACTCATCAATCTGTACAAGGGAAAAGGAACGCAGGAAGAGAAAAAACGAGTTCTTGAGATATTGATAGCTACCGACACCTCCAAGAAAAGCGAATGGGAAAAAATCAACAAATAATTGATTATCCATGCTGAAACATCTATATATTCGCAATTACGCGTTAATCGAGGAGTTGAATCTTGATTTGCAATCTGGTTTCTCTGTTATCACAGGTGAAACAGGTGCAGGAAAATCCATCCTTCTTGGTGCAATTGGCCTACTTCTCGGTCAGCGGACAGATACTAAATGCATCCAACAAAATGCGCAAAGATGTGTCGTCGAAGCAACTTTCGATCTGACAGAATACGATCTTGAGCCTTTTTTCATAGAGAACGAACTGGAATATGACAAAAGCGATTGCATAATTCGCAGGGAAGTGACAGAGGCGGGGAAAAGCCGGGCGTTCATCAATGACACACCTTGCAATCTAACTCTTCTCAAGCAATTAGGTTCACGACTTATAGACGTACATTCACAACATCAGAATCTACTCCTCGGAGATGAAGATTTCCAACTGCAAGTTCTGGATATTCTTTCACGGAATGCGAAAGAGAAAGAAACCTACCTGCAATCCTATCAACAATGGAAGGATGCTGTCCGAAGATTGAAGGAGGCACAAGAGGAGGCAGACCAAGACAAAGAAGATTTCGACTTCATACAATTTCAGCTACAACAACTGCAGGCATTGAATCCTCAGGTGGGGGAAGATGAGGCTTTGCAAGAAGAATCCAACACCCTGTCACATGCAGAAGAGATAAAAACATCTCTTTTTCAAGCAGACCAGTGGATGCACGAGGACGAAAGCGGAGTCATTCATCAACTCAGAAGGATACTCCAAACAATGCAAAACCTGTGTCGCATATACAACGACGTACTTCCTCTGAGCAATCGTCTTGAATCTTCATTCATCGAGATAAAAGACATTGCTGCGGAAATCAGCGACAAGATGGACATTGTGGAAGTCAACCCCCAACGACTTCAGGCAATAGAGGAAAGATTGGATGCCTTGTACAATCTCGAACAGAAGCACCACGTACAGAATGCTGCAGAATTGATTCAGATTCGTCAAGATCTGGAAAAGAAGACACAAAACATATCCAATTCCGACGAATACATCGCACAGTTAACCAAAGAAGTGAATGAGAGAGAGTGCGAGATGAAAAAAAATGCAAAACTTCTCACCAAACGACGTACTGAGGCAATTACCATACTCCAACAAGAAATGGTGACACGTTTGATTCCTTTAGGAATACCTAATGCACAATTCAGTGTCTCCATCGAACCGAGAGAGATACCCCATCCTGATGGCATGGATCGCATTACCTTCCTTTTCAGTGCCAATAAAAATGGCACCCTCCAACCGATTTCACAAGTTGCCAGTGGCGGAGAGATTTCACGCATCATGTTATCCCTGAAAGCACTTACAAGTAGTTGTGTACATCTCCCGACACTCATCTTTGATGAAATTGACACAGGAGTCAGTGGACGTATTGCGGAATGTATGGCACAAATGATGTGTGAAATGGGTAAATACAATCGCCAAATAATCTGCATTACCCATTTACCACAAATCGCCTCGAAAGGAAACTGGCACTATCTCGTGTATAAGGAAGATACCGATTCACAAACGCTCAGCCATATCCGTCCATTGAATGACGATGAACGCATTATGGAAATAGCACACATGCTCAGTGGAACGAATGTGACACAGGCAGCATTGGAAAACGCAAAACAATTATTGAAATCATGAGAAAATCAATCATTCTATTATTCTGCATACTCATCCCTATCTCACTACATGCTCAGAAGTGGATGAAAAAGGCACGTAAAGCCCAGGTCTCCGTCATTGCTTACGACAAACAGGACAACATGAAGGAAAGCCAAGGATTCTACATTGATGAATCAGGAATCGTACTGACAGATTACGACGTAATGAAAGGAGCGGTAAAGGCTTTGGTCATCGATGCAAAAGGCAAGGAATATCCCGTTCAGGTGATTCTTGGTGGAAATAGCATGTATAATATCATCAAACTTGGACTCAAACTCGAAAAATGTCCCTATCTTGAGATTGCTCACGAAAGTCCAAAAGAACAGGATATTGTATATATTCTTCCGAATGCGAGGGCTGAAAAAACAAATGCTTGTACCAACGACACGATCATAAAGGATGAAACTTTTCTCGAAACATATCATTACTTCACATTGAATAATGCGCACAACGAGCGCCTCATTAGCAGTCCTGTGATGAACAAAGACGGAAAACTTGTAGGTGTCCTTCAACCATCGACAGATGGAAAAAACAAGTCTTTTGTGCTCGATTCACACTATGGTGACAGTTTACGTATTCGGCCGATGGATGCAGGCAACATGGATTTGAAGTCAATTCTCATTCGCAAGGAACTCCCCGAGAAAGAAGAGGACGCAGCCAGCTATCTCTATCTTTTGGGACAGAGGGATTCATCCATCTTCTTGCCCTACGTAGATGAATTCATTACACGTTATCCCGATTCATCCACAGGCTATATTCTCAAAGCCGAAGCTCTGTCCACCTATGGACAGTATGCGGAAGCCGACTCCACCTATCGCCAAGGACTATCCCGTTCATCAGCCAAAGTGGATGAAATACATTTCTCGTGGTCTAAGATATTGTACGCGCTCAATATGCGTACTACATACAAGAAATACAATGATTGGGATCTGGAGAAAGCATTGGCAGAAGGAGAACAGGCATTTGCATCTAATCCACTCCCAATCTACACAAATCAGATTGGCTCCTGTCTCTATGCGCTGAAACGCTATGATGAGGCCTGCAAAAAATTTATTGAACTGTCTCACACAGATATGCGTTCTCCTCAGGTTTTCCTCTATGCCGCACAATGCAAGCAAATGTCCAAGGCTGATATCAGCGAAATTATTGCTCTGCAAGACAGTGCCGTATCATGTTATCCACAGCCCTATCCCTCGGCTGCGGCAAACACATTCCTCATGAGGGGTACTTCGCGAGCACAGGCTGGGCTTTACCGGGAAGCGGTAGCCGACTATAATCAATATGAGCATTTGGTAGCATCGCAAGTGACTCCCAATTTCTATTACGAGCGCGAACAGATGGAGATGAAATGCAAGATGTTCCCAAATGCGCTCAACGACATCGAACGTGCCATAAAGATGGCTCCCAAGGAACCACTCTACTATGCTGAACTGGCAGCTGTGAATTACAGAGTAGGTCAACTGGACGAAGCCATAGCTGCTGCAGAAGATGCCATACGATTGGATGAGGAATTTGCCGATGCATATCGTATTTTAGGAGTATGCCTGCGCGACAAGAATCAGACAGCTCAGGCAAAGGAAAAACTGCAAAAAGCAGTTGATCTGGGAGACACTTTGGCTTCTGACATTCTCAAGGAAATAAAGTGAGAGAAACAGTTTCTTCCTATATCCGTTCCTACAGAATACTACAAACAGACAGAAAAGTACTTGTAGCAGTCAGTGGGGGTGCCGATTCCATGGCATTGCTCCTGGTTCTGAAAGAACTTGGTTACTCACTCATTGCCCTTCATTGCAATTTTCACTTGCGTGGAGAAGAATCTGATCGAGACGAGACTTTTGTTGTCCAGCAATGCAAGAACCACGGTATTGACGTTCATGTACAACATTTCGACACGCGTGCATACGCATCGGAGCATCAGATAAGTATAGAAATGGCAGCACGTGATCTGCGCTACGACTGGTTCAGGACGATGAAACATAGCACGGATGCACAGGCCATTGCCGTGGCGCATCATCTGGATGATCAAGCCGAAACACTCCTACTCCACCTTATCCGAGGCACAGGTTTCCGTGGAATGGCTGCAATGCATCCACTCCAAGACGATATTGCGCGTCCACTATTATGTGTTACTCGTTGCGACATCCTGCACTATTTGGAACAAAAGAAACAAAGTTTCGTGACAGACAGTACCAATCTCGAACGAGATGCACTCCGCAACCGTATTCGCCTGGATGTATTACCTCTGCTGAAAACGCTCAACCCAAACATCAGCAACACACTTGCACGTACCACCGATTACTTTCGCCAGGCATTGCCATTGTTTCAGCATACGATAGACATGCAGTTGTCACTCTATGGAATATCCGATACTATGCTGGACATTCCCAGGTTCAACCTATCGCACGACAAAGAGTTCCTGCTGCATGAATGGTTGAGAGAAAAAGGATTCACTCCTTCGCAGGAAAAAGAGATTCTTCTCGGAATGGATGGAATGAGCGGACGCACATGGCAAAGTACCACACACATCCTGCTTCACGACCGTCAGCGTCTGCTATTGCAACAGAGAGATTCTACGACTCCCATCCCTACCCTTCTCGTTCATCAAGTGGAGAAAATCGGTCCTACCACTCCCAACTACGCCTACGTTGATGCCGACAAAGTGCACTTGCCTCTCACCCTTCGCCAAGTTCGTCAAGGAGACCGATTCACGCCTTTCGGCATGAATGGAAGTCGTCTGGTAAGTGATTTCCTCACCGATTTGAAACGTTCCCGTTTCGAGAAACAGAGTCAATTAGTGGCATGTTCAGGGGAAGAAATAGTGTGGGTTGTCGGATTACGCTCCGACAACAGATTCCGTATCACGCCTGATACACGTAAAATATTGATGTTGGAAATACAAACTGAATAACATTATGAGTATTATCAAATGTCCTGAGTGCGGCAATAGCGTATCCACCATGGCAGGTTCCTGTCCCACCTGTGGTGTTACCATCGATGGAAATCTGAGAAAATGCCCCGAATGTGGAGATTATTATTTGACAAGCCAAAAGGAATGTCCTCATTGCGGATATGAGATTCCAGCCAAGAAGGTGATACCCCACCAATACGCAGATGAGAAACCAGAAAGACCACACAAGACAGTCCAACGTAAGCAGCATAGCCACTGGCCATTGTTCTTCACCCTTCTGTTTATTATCATTGCTGGAGGATGTGGCTATTACTATCTGCTTCAGCAAAGCAAACTCGAACAGGAAGAAAAGGATTTCCAAGCTTTGCAGGAAGTCACCATTCCCTCCTTTTACCAGGATTTCCTGAACCGTTATCCACTGAGCAAACACACGGCCGAAGTACGAATGCGGATGATGGAAATAGAGAAAGAGCAGGAGGAATGGGAAAGTGTACTACTCTGCGACAATCCCGAAAAGTACCGTTCCTTCGTTCAGCAACATCCCACCTCGCACCACATTCGCGAATGTGAGGCATATCTGGATTCTGTGGATTGGGAACAAGCCGTCCGCGACACCACGGAAGACGGTCTGCTTGAATATCTGAAACTTCATCCCGAAGGAAGACACGTAGAAGAAGCATCCGAGCAACACAATACACTTGCTCGTTCCAAGGTAACAGCGGAAGACAAGGGATTGATCGTAGCTATGCTGGATACGTTTTTCAATCAGGGAATAGCTCTGCAGGACACCACACAGATTGCATCTTGCATACTTGGTTCTATGGAACAGTGCCAAGAATGCAGCCAAGCAAGTCCTCAAGAAATCATTCTACAGACAATTCAGGAACTTCACCTTGATGACGCAGCAGATTACAATTTTGATTTCACAAAGGAATTTCATATTCGTCGAACGACGTTAACCGATGGAAATCTGGGTTTTGTTGTCGATTTCTTGCTTCAGGCTACACCCAAGCAACAAGCCGCTTCCGCTGAAACGAATACTTCGCTGCATCAAGTGAATCTTACCCTTACAGGTGATACAAAGATACAAAAAATGCGCATCCAGTAAGGATGCGCATGTATTTGGAATTCAAAACTGAGTCTTGCAATAAGGACTAAGATTCCATCACTATCTCGAAACCTATCTTTTTGGCTAATTTCTTGGCATCCTCGGCAAAGTCACCATAGAAGGTTACGCGATGCCATCCGAATTTGTACCAGTGGCGGTAAATCTCCTCGAAATCGCCTGTCACCTCAGCCACAATTTTCGTACGGCAAGCACGATCGTCGTAATCATTGCCAGTCACCACAGCCGTGTGAATACCTAACTGCTTGGTAGCGAAATTGAACTTGACAGTAGTGACGGGATAACCTGCAGGCGCTATCACGCGGACTGAAGCACCCTGGTGATCCTCAGAGTGTGTGAGGATTTCATAGTGAGAAGGTGTCGTGTTCTTGCCCAGGAAACGACGGGTGCTGACACAGTGTGCATAGATGATGGCACGTTTGGAAGAGTCGAGTACAGGATCTGAGATATAACCGATACGTCCTTTCGTCATAGCATTGAATACGAGCATGGTCATATTGGAATCCAAGTCATTCTCGCACGTTCCCAGCAATCCCTCATCCTGCAGTTCCATGAAACCGAGACAGGGATATGCCTGCAACTTACCTTGGTAGCAACCTCCCAGACAGTTGATAGTGATGCTCTTTGCTCCGTACTTTTTGAGCAGATCCTTCATGGCGTAGTACATACGAGCCACGCCCATCAACGTATCGTCTGTCACATCCACTATTTTGTCGGCGGTCTTCTTCCATTCGTCAAACTTGGGTTGCGCTCTCTTCTCGCTCACCTTCTCCCATAGTTCGTTCAGTTCTTCGAAAGGAACTGCTATCACCTTCACGCCAAAGGTCTTCTCCACTTCAGCAGGATTACCCCAACCAAGTTCGTTGAGGCAAAGAATCTTTGTACCCTTGATGGCTGCAAGTGTAGCCTCGGGACTCAGGCAAGAGAGTTTGCCCTCGAAGGGAGTACGTTTCGTGGCAGCAGGTGTACGCTTCAGACGTGTTTCTGTGGCGATGCGTGCAAAGTCTTCGGCTGTGCCATCCTTCAGCACGGCAAAAGCACGCGCACATTCCACGGTATCATTGAAGTCGTTCGAGGAAATAAAGGCATAACCCTTTCTTCCACGCTTCAGGAGATTGGAGTTGTTGATTTCCCAACCACCGTTACCGGCGTATGAGAGACGAGAATAGAGAATTGCCTTGTCACTCTTGTCTGCAATAACACCGATAGCTGGTTTCCAGGGATTCATCTGCATAACCAAATATCCAGCGATGCCTTCTGCCTTGTCCTCTTCCAGCATTTTCTCCACATCAAAACCGTCACATACATTAGTAGGAATGAAATTGACATCCTTTATCTTGCTGTTCAGGGAGTCCGTTATGTTCTTTATCGCAGGAGCGTTGTCGTAGCCGATGTTTGGCCAATCAGGAACCTCGTTCTTCACCGATGTCATGGAGAAGATGATTCTCACCTTTACTGCACCTTCTTTGTTACCTATTTCAGAAGAGGGAACTGCCGCTGGCAGATTGGCCAGTATTTCGGGAGTCATCACACTGAAACCAGCCAAGAGGCCCAGTTTTTTGATAAAGTCTCGGCGCTGACATAAAACGCATCCGGGAATAGTCTTTTTCTCTGTCATAATATGTATAATTAAATATGTATAAACACTTTCTTTTATCAATATTTGTGCTTTTCACATCACAAAGTTATCGAAATATTTCAGAATCGAAAAATTAAATTAAAAAATATTTATTCCAACCTAAAAACATCCAAGGTTACTTTTTGGGCATTCCCTACATTCTTATACAGAAAATCCTATACTTTCTAAAAAATTTTCCACAATAGTTTTTAAATCGTGTAACTACACGGATGATTTCTTGTAGTTACAAGGATTTATTCGTGTAGTTACACGGATTTAGTCTTGTAGTTACATGATTTTTTGCGCATCGTGGAAAATCTGTCAGAACTCCCTGAAAAAATTCTATTCGTAACTGCGAAAAGTCATCAAACGACAGTGAGATATTTTTGGGCAAACCGCTAAAAATCTTTCAGACATTGGTAGATTAAGGAAAATTTTGTTAACTTTGCGAGAAATATAATAATAAGGTATATACTATATGCGAAAAATACTCCTGATTATGGGGCTTTGCTGTATGCAGGTCGCATACGCTGACAGCGAAGTGGTGAAGGCTGTTCCCGACACAGCCCTACTGCATAGTCCATTTGGAGCGGACGATGTAACACGTTTCAGGGAACCGATGAAAAACTTCTTTCCCGAGACATGGTTCCACTTCATCAACGGCAACGTGGACAAGGAGGGTATCACAGAGGATCTGAAAGCCATCGCGGAATCCGGTTTGGTAGGCGTGCAGTTCTTCCATGGTGGTGGTTTTGCCGATGGATGGAAGGGAGTGAAGGAACCCGTATATTGTCTATCAGACAAATGGGAAGATCTATTGAAGTACACCGCTTCGGAAGCAAATCGCTTCGGACTGCGGTTCACGATGCAGAATTGTCCGGGATGGTCCATGAGCGGAGGTCCGTGGATCGATTTCGATCACACGATGAGGCATCTTTCCTACACGAGTACCTACCTTTCCGATGGACAGGATGGGGACATAGTCTTACCAAAGAACGGGGACAGCGAGGACCCTAAGGCTGATT
This sequence comes from Prevotellaceae bacterium UBA1743, assembly GCA_002314945.1. Lineage (GTDB taxonomy): Bacteria > Bacteroidota > Bacteroidia > Bacteroidales > Bacteroidaceae > Physcousia. The sequence continues at coordinate 1,605 of DCHV01000079.1, read as the reverse complement.
ACCGCGATTTGATGGTACTGGCCTTCCCCACCCCTGCGAATGAAACAACCGAGACACTATACCAAGGCAATTTCGGCCTTGGAGTTGCCACCTCGGAAAATCCACATGTCATCGACATCATACTCGACAAGCCTCAGGTGGCACGCACCTTGGAATTCAATTCCATCTGGGGATTCGATCCCTCTTATGCTACCACTCCGGGAGTAAAGGTTCGTGCAGTTGCCATCGACCGCGACGGACATACGCACGAGGTATTGCCTCTGACAGATATGCCTGGTTCCAACTGGCAGGATAACAAGACGATGTCATTTGCCTTGAATGAATGCGAGAATTGTCAACACTACCAAGTACACATCGTGAACCAGCACGACATGAACCTGAGTAGTCTGCGCCTGCTTGCCCCTGCCCGTCAACAGAACTGGGAAATGTTGGCCGGATGGACACTCCGTCAATTGGTTAACAATGGATATATCCCCACTCAATCCCCCACGGCCTACGTGAAGAAGGAATCGATAGTGGATCTGACAGACAAGATGGATGAGGAAGGACGACTTGATTGGAAGAAGCCTCATGGAGATTGGACTATCCTGCGTATAGGTCACGTAAACACACGTCATGTCAATGTACCCGCGCCTCCCGAAGCCACAGGTTGGGAATGTGACAAACTGGATCATTCGGGAGCAGATTTGCAATTCAACAACTACATAGGCAGGCTTGCATCTGGCCCATTGAAAGGTTTGCTGTCGAACATGCTCATGGACAGTTGGGAGTGTCAGACACAGACTTGGACAAAGCGGATGCCAGAGCAATTTGAGCGTGTAGCTGGTTATCCTATCCGCATGTGGATTCCTGCTTTGTTAGGTTATGTACTGGATGATCCCGAGACCACGACCAAATTCCTTAACGACTGGCGTTTCACTCTGAACGACCTGTATGTGAATGAGTTCTTTGGAACCATGGTGAAAAACGCTCACGAAAAAGGACTCACCTGCAGCTATGAGACAGCTGCTGGTGACATCACCCCAGCCGACCCCATGGAGTACTACAAATTCGCCGACGTGCCGATGTGCGAGTTCTGGCAACCCTTCTCAGGCTACCTCAGCGATCGTACGTACAAACCCATCCGTCCCACTTCATCAGCCGCACACTTGTACGGAAAACCACGTGTATCAGCCGAGAGTTTCACCTCGATAGATCTGACATGGGACGAACACTTGCAAATGCTAAAAGATATCGCCAACCAAAACCTGTTGCACGGAATGACGCACTTCGTTTTCCACACCTACACACACAACCCAGGGGCTACGAAATATTTCCCTGGCACCAGTTTCGGAACTCACATAGGCACCCCCTTCATGCGTAGTGAAACATGGTGGAAACACATGCCAGCCTTCACTTCCTATCTGGCACGTTGCACCTACATGCTGGAACGCGGCAAACCAAACAATGCCGTTCTATGGTACCTCGGCGATGAGACACAGCAGAAACCGGATCAGTACAATCCATTCCCCGTAGGCTACAACTACGACTATTGCAATCCGGATGCCCTCCTCAATCGCATCGATGTGCAGGACGGACATTGGGTAACGCCTGATGGCATACGCT
>DCHV01000101.1 GCA_002314945.1 Prevotellaceae bacterium UBA1743 | reverse complement strand
GATTGGTGGTGGCACCGCCCTCCAGGCGGTAGCAGAGAGAGGAAACGTCAGTGGTGTCGCTCACCGATACGGTCAGGTAATCATACGGGTCGCTGTCGCATATCGTGTAGGACAACTTCATGACACCGGATTTTTGCGTAGAAGTGCCTTGGGCATTTTCTTGCATATATTCGTCAACACTCGCGAAATTGAAGGTAGCAGCAGCACCTCCGAATGTCACTAGAGGTGCGACTCTGCGACGAGGGACTCTAAACTCATCCGTCAAATCAAAACGTTCAGACTTCACATATAAATTTTCGTTATAGTCTCCGACTTTTTCCAATATATCATCGTCTATATTATCCAGCAAAAAATCAGATTCGTCAATAAAACTTGTCTCATCTATTGACTTTCGCAGGCCCAAACTCTGAAGGATTTTCAATCTATACAATTGGGCTCGTATCCATGCTCTCCCTTTTTTACCAATAAGATCCATTATCGAAATGGAGCCATTGGCCGAAAACCCATGCGAAGCAGTGGTTAAGTACGAATAGAGTGTCGTCTCTATTTTTCCTTCTGTAACGTTCTTTTCGCAGGAAGAGCTGTAAGCCGCTCCGGAAGAAACCGTCATGGTAGATGTGTACTCTGCGTCAATACGCTTTTGTTCATCGGCCGCTAAGATTTTCTCCCAACTGGAAAGCCATTGGTTACAGTCGTGTACCGCATCCATTTTCTTGTCTGTCTCGGAGGCTCCCGGACAAGGAACAGCCAAATAGGTGCTATCCTCACCGAAATGTTCATCATCGGCTGGTAGCAACGATACGAACTTCACTTTCACGGAGTCACCAGGTTCGAAAGTAGGTGTGGTTCCCTGTGGTAGGATCATTTCGTTGCGATACTTAACGATTTTAGGCATCAACTCATTTACAATGTAATACCGGGTATAGGCAAACGCGGTAGTGTCCAAGGATGCCATTGCATTCACTTCGCCATCATATCCGACCAGATAGCATTCCTCACCGTCCTTGTTCCTCAGTGTATCTATGGGTGTCTTCGGATTGGATGGCATGACGGTGGTAAATGTATATTGATAACAATTACCTATTATTTTGGAAAGAGAATGACCTATAAAGACATCACCGTTTGAGCCGGTGAAGGCAGCCCCTATCCCTGTTGTTATCTCCTTATGGACCGTACTAATGGTATAGGAAGTGTTGCAATTTGTAATCGTATTGGATGAAACGGAGGTTTGGTCACCGGTCGTACCGGCTTTCACATAAAAACTGAAATGGTCTGACATTTGCCTTCCATCCGTAAATTTCGCCAAAGCTCCTCCATACCAATCCTTGCTGAAGGTGTCTTTTGAAGTCTCGACATTGGTGGCGATAGCAGAACTTAGTAGGGTGGAACCGGCGTGAATCGAAGCAGAACTGTCGGTGCCAGGCGGACGATGCAGCACATAGTCAATCTGATCCGGCCCTGTCGTGATGAAACCGTTTCCCTGCGACACGTCGGTTCCGATAATGGCCACCTGAATAGGTCCTTCTTCCGGATAAGTGTATTCGCGATTATTGATTCGAAAGTGAGCTTGCAGCGGAAACGTACCCGTATAGGAACTGGATGGGTCACAAGCAGTAAACAAATAGGTTGCTCTACCATAATTGTCAAGTGACAATGTGTTTGCCTCAGCACGCTCATCCTCATTGATGTTGCTTCCTACGAAACTGATTTCGGTCCCCTCGGGTAGGTAATAGGTGTATGTAGTGTCGCGATCGGCATTGCGGAACTGTTGGAATGCATATAGTGAGAAACATTGCGATGATCCACCCTCTATGACAGGGTGCCCCAGCGTATAGCGGATTTCCTCACTCTTTGTGTTCCCTGAGACAATGGTGTCCACCTCAAACAGAGGAAATTTCTTTTCTCCAATCTTGATAGTATCAATGCCTATGGCACCAAAGCATTCATTGTTAGTCAAGTCTATCATAAATATTTTGGGCTGTGAGTCGTAGCACACGATGCACGTATCCACAAAACCGTTCTTCTCGTCATAGTGAGGGGTTATCTCGGGCATGTCGTAGGCTCTGAGTTCGTCGTTGGACACACTGCGTGTGCTTCCACCCGTGATGGTGAAACTGATAGGAGGTAGCAACGCACTGAATTCGCCCGAATTGGCATCGGTCGTAATCACCACCGTTGTGTCGGCATTGGCAGTGGCGCTGTAGGAGCACAACGTGGTGGTGCTGCTGATTTGCCTGTCTCCGGAACCTAACTCAACAGGGTTACCCGTCGAGTTCAGCGTGTATCCGAAGTTGGTGGTGGGACGCAGATAGAGGGTTGCCTGACCGATATTTGCAAGAGCATACTGGTATGCAGGAAGACGCTTTCCGCACTCCAACGTACCACCTGCCACGCGTCCTGTGACACGCATGAGTGTGTTGTCGGTAAAGTCAAGATCTTTCACATCCGACTGTGCATCCACGGAAAGGAACGACTCTGTATAGGTATGACCTTCGTTGCTGAGCGAAATGGTATGATGTCCGGGGGTAGTCTGCACCGTGTATTTACCGGACGTATCGGTTGTCACATCCACAGTTATTTCTCCGAGGACGGTTGTAAGCAACTGGCTCACAGGCTTTCCATCCACCAGAACGGTCGCACCACTTACTGGAAAATTTCCATATTGATAGCGTACGGTACCGCTTATGGTAATGCTCGTATCATCCGTAAAATCAAGCTGCGTGTGTACCTTGTCGTCCTGAGTTAGCAGCACATTCATAGTGGCGGGAGTAAACGAATGACTTCCATAGACCGGAGTAAGACGGTAGCCGATGTTCTGCCCTCCTTCATCGAAGGGGAGTCCTTGCATGACAAAGTTGCCCTTGGCATCGGTGGTGGTGCGGAAACTTACCGGTGCAGCATCGTCGGTTGTACGAATGCCCGAGGTGAGACGGCCATGATGACCTCGTGTCTGTGCACCATTGAGCGCCTGATCGAAACTGTAACCAAAGTTCGTCGCTTCGTCCATAGGCAGGTAGGCAAGCAGCCTGTCCTCGTTGCCAGAAAGGTGACGAATACTGTAGGTGAACATCTCCGACTCACTGAGCCAGCCGCTCCACAATTGGATTTCGTCGTAGTAGGTATCGCTCCCAGTAAGAGCGATGGTATCACCGATAGACAGCATCACTGATTCAGTGCGTAGGATGCTGTCCGCATCAGAGCAGATAAGCGTGGCCGTATCGCTATCGGTCCTACCCTTATAGGCATAGTGTTGCCAACGGTTGCCTGTGGAAGCATTCTTCATCCAGAAACAGAGCGTATAGCCTTTTTTCTGTAGCAATTCACGGTCGGTATCATTCAGCCCGATTGCAATGGAGTCGTTCGCATGGGAGAGGAAACGGCTACGTAGCGGACAAGCACGCTGGTTGCTGTTTGAGGCAGAGAAAGGGGTGAGCATGATTTCCACGCCTGCAGCCGCCATGACCGACGAAGAACCGTCTTCACTTAGATATGTGACGCGTCCGGAAACGGTTCCCGTACCAAGCACATAGCCTGTGGCGAATCCTACATCAGCCCACAGTCCCTCCGTTTTTTGTTGTAGGCGGTATTCATAGATGACGCCAGCCTTGCAGTTGTCCTTGTCGGAATAGGTGTTGCTGACCGTAGCGCAGTGCAGTTCTGCCGCACCGCTGAGTACAGCAAAGTCCTGCCCCGAAGCAATATCGCGACGAAGGATTCGCATGGTGTCGATAGCGGTGTCGGTATAGCTACGCGCAGCCTTCCACTGCAGATCTATCGTTCCCACACCGATGCCGCATGAGGCAGCAAATTCTGAAATGGCGGTCGAATTGGCCGAACGCGCCGTAATGCGTTTGTTTTGCAGTTCGCGTTTGTCTTTTCCACCATAAATAACAAAATTATATTCATGAGCGACATTCACACTGAGCGGATTGCTCTCAGCATGATAAACATCCTTCCACGATAATTCACCCACATTTTTCTGGATGCCATTGATGGTTTTCTGGAGAAAGCCATCGCGATATACCTCCATGCAGTAGAAATTGTCAGCCGAAGACGGGTTGAAACGTATCGTAAAAGCGATGTCGTTGCCCTGCATTTGCGGAAGGTCAGTACGAAGATTGACGTCGCTGCTGCAAAAAATCAAGTTTTCCTGCGAGGACAGTGCCTCGAAAATACGGTCTGAGGGCCATGTGTCACGTTGATAATAGACCCTGTACGTGTAGGTATTTCCTAATCTTACCCCATAGTCAACGTACTGATACACAAGGTCTCCGTTGTCATTAAACGGAACCGTGATACTGGTAGTCAGTCCGTTGGTCTTGTCGTACTTAACAATATACCAATGCCCGTTTGCCGCATACGTCGGTATAGCTGAGCAATTCCATTTCAGTGTGGTCGTATTATGCTCTATGTCGAAAGACACAGTAAGGTTAGCGGGCACAGGAAATCCCTGATAGTTAATTTCCTTGTCTCCTGTCACACGTTTGTTGACAGCCACAGTTTCGCCCTTGAACGCTTCGGAATAGGTAGTCAATTTTTTTGTCGTACTGACGTATGCAAGAGGGCCGTTGAAATAAGCGATATGATCTGTGTACGCGTTCGATGGGCTTCCATTGGGAGTTTCCGGAGCATAATTATCCACATCCACTCCGTCACATTGTACTGTATAGGTCGAATACTTCGAAGCATTACCCAAATAGCGTGCCGTCTTGGCATACGGCTTTCCGTTCTCGTCAACATCCACATCGGTGAGCGAGTATTTTCCGGGTTCTACCTCATAACTTAACTTGCAGGTGAGGGTATTGTCATAATATTCGTCTTTCCAACCAGAGCCCCAACGCCACCACGTACCGTAGATTTCTGCTGTGACGTTGTTGTTCAAGGCACGAGCAGGTGGTGTGAGTGTCAACGTTGCATAGTCATAATGGTTGGCCTTGCAATCGCCATCATGGACATTGCTCATAGGCGGTTGACTCGTCTCGTACGATGCGGCATCGTTGTTGATATTCCAGTCTGGGAACTGTGATGCAATGGTCGAAGTCGCGAATGTGAAAGTGCGATCGCCACCATAGTCATTACAAGTAAACTTGGCGATTTCCAACAACTGGGTCTGAAAGACAGACTTGAGTTTGAGTTTAGCTCCGCCCTCATCGCTTCGCCATGCGTCATCGTTCGAACTGTGGCAATATAGAAACTTGATGTAAAATTTTGTATTGTCGATATTGTTTGCATCAGTCTCAGCCCAGATTTTCCAATCGTTCCGGAACCAACCAATGTCATAATCACCAGCAAACATCGTACCTGTCCCCATAAGGAGCAAAACCAATGTCATGTATGCAGAAAGACGCTTCATCTTCATTGTCGTCAATGTAATACCGTTGTTCTTATTAGTAAATAACCTTTTCTCCGTTTCGGATATACACGCCCTTCGTATTAGGCTTTGACAGGCGACGTCCACTCAAGTCGTACAACGCATCATCGCAGTCTTCCTGGCGCAAGTCCTTCACCGCATTGGGATCGGTATAGAATTTCAACTCGATAGGAGCTGTGTAAGTACCACGCGAGTCATTGGAAAGGAAATCGAACGGACAAGGCATTTCATACACATTACCATCCACAGTCCTCAGACGCATCGTCAGTTTGCACTTGTCATCGCCCGAAACAGTTAGGTAGATACGTCCGTCTGCGTTGATTGGCTTCACCGAACGACAGAGACTATCATTGTCGAAAATTCCGACGTAGCCTTCCGTGAGAGGTTCTCCATCGAGCGTAGCCTTCGCCAAAACGGTCATATTCATACTCCACTGGGTGGGGTTCCACTCCCAAGGAGCATTTTCTTCACCCTCCATTTCGCCAATGCGTCTCAGTCCTGCCTTTGGATTTGCAGAATTATCGGAGGCCCATCTTTCGGTTTTCACCTCAGATGCAGATGCATCGGCAAAACAGAACGTGCGATCCACATCAGCACAGGAGGTGTAGATGTAGCCCTTCAGAGGACGTAAGTATGTGAGCGTACCGACCCACATGCCATAGGTGTAGTAGGCAAAGTCAGTCTGTCCCTTGATAATGTCGCCTTCGACTGGAGACAGTTGTGCCAAAGCCATTTCTAATGGCATGGCATCAATAGCCGTGTAACCCATCCAGTTGTAGGAAGGCTTGCCTGTACTGGAAGACTTGGCCTTAAGTGTGACGGGGTACTTGGCTGGATCGAATATACTCCCCTGCACATCCACCTCATAATCGGCCTTACAATGTGCCATCATCAGAATGCCTGGAATGAACTCACCAGGTTCTATGTCGCCATGGAAGGCTCCATCCTCATTGGAGAAGACCTCTGTCTGCGTCTTCAATCTCGTCAAAGCATCACTTTGGGATGCTGGCACGAAAATGGAAGGGCTGCAGCTACTACTATCCAACTCGGCAAAGAGGGAAATCCAGTTCCAACCGCTACGCATGGAATAGGTCTTCTCGATTGTGCCGTTGACGGACAGTTTCCATGGTGCATCCGGTGTACCCCAGATGGTGGTATGGTTAGCCGGTGACTTGAGTGTCACCAGTGCATCGTCGGAATCATATACCAACAGGTGGGGATAAACCACATCGTGCAAGGCGTCATATACCTTGAGCGTGATATCCTTGTCAATCTGCAGACTATCAGTGTAGAGATTCATCATCACGAGATATCCAGTCTCATCACCCATATAAATAGGAGAAGAAGTACCCACACACTTTCCATCAATGAAGGCGCCCACAAGATCGTACGCGTTCAGATTGGTTGTCTTCTCCACATGGGCGGTAAGCGTGGAATTGAAGAACGCGCCGGGTGTCTCCACGGCCCAATTAGGTTTCAAGTCGGAAGTAACATTGGCATAGACAGCGTGATCCACTGTAAGCCCCTTGTTGTCAGACACGCGCAAGGTACCGGAATACTCACCGACAGGTATATCGTCCTTTGCCTTATAAATAAGCGTTATTGACTCATAAGGTGACAAAGTCCCATTTGTGACACCACCTACTATGGTCAGCCATGAGGGAATCTCTTGAAGTGTCCATGATTGGATGCCTGAAGAGATATTGGACAGGGTGACAGCCTTATCGTTTCCCTCTGCGCCCCAAACAAACGGGCACATGTGAACGAAGATTTCACGCTGCAGAGTTTCTGTCATCTTATTTCCGTTAAGGTCCTCGATGTCTGTTATTTGTATGAGTAATGTATTACCCTCCATGAGGCGATCCTCCAAGGTAGGTTCAATCTGGATGACCTCGTCGCTTACAATGAGATCAAACGGGATTTCCGAATACTTGGTGTCAGCATCGGGATTTGTACTTCCCTGACGCATGAGTACCTTTACGTTGCTCTTGGTGACAGCTCCGCTGTATATAGGCTCATTGAAATTGTAACGTATCTGGTTTTCACAATCGAGAATACCGTTTATCGGCGATGGTTCACCCAATAGACAGGGGGCGACCATGTCTTTGACAATCGTCACTGTATCGCTCTCAAAAGTAACATCGCCCGTACCATAATGGGACATGGTGACAGCACGAAGCTGATAGGTTCCGTCAGCCAAGTCGGACATATTCCACAAGGTGTCCTTCTGTGAAGTTCCTTGCAATTCATTTACGGTATATTCATGAGCCAACGTGTGCCACTGTGTTTCCGAAGCCGCCTTGTACTGGAGTCGCATTTTGTAGAAACCTGTATAGTCTGTCTGGTAGTCGGTGGCACGCAGCAGGACCTGAGAACCCGAAGAGAGATTGACAGTGGTGACAGGTTTCTCCTTGATGTTTCGAACTGAAAACGTGACTGGCGAGCTGCTTGGCGTGAAATGGATGGAGAAAGTGCTCTCCGGGCTGAGATTCGGATTATGGAATTCGAATCGTTTCACGTCGGCATTACGGAGGAAAAGTTTGGCATTTTCGAAATCGAGAATATCGGTACGTGACTGCTTTACCTTGACGGTCTTGCGAATCGTTGTGTTGCCCTCGATAAACAAGGGGATACCATTGGCCGTAATGGGAGCTCCGTCAATGGTCATGGTGAGTCCAGAAGCACTTGACTCGTCATCAGAGAAAAGATAGAAATAATCCGATTTGCCGACCTCACTGGCATTGGTGATGTCGAGAAGCAATGTAGCTTCACGGCCATTGGGAATGTCGGTAATGTTCGGATTGACGACCATAAGATCACACTTATCGACCATGAGCGTGGCAGGTTGTACAATGAACGAACCGGGTGAGAAATATTTGGTAACTTCCTCACCCTCATAGGGATTGGAAGTGGCGCCCGCCTTGAGATGGTAAATCAGTCCCGATTGGGCATACGTCACGTCAAACTGCTGATAATCCATGAAATCATCATCCCTGATAGTATAGGATACGGTCGTATGCTGCTCTTGTTCCATTTCCGTTTCCGTCTCCGATGTCGTGCTTGACGTATCCCCCTTACCTCCGCCTACGTTGACATACAAGAATACACTTATCGTGGCATCACCACCCACTTTCCATTCGAGAGAAGTCTTTCCGGAAATCGTGGATGAGGTATTGATTTTCGATGAAGAATACTTGGTATAGGTACTTTCCACCCCTGCACTGTAACTGACCGTGGTATCGGCCTGTGTATAAGTCAGCTTCTCCATCTCGTTCTGGGCTAAGATGTATTTCCATTGATTCACATTGTTTTCTGCCATGACAATTGAATCGGCTGACGTGGCCGTCTTGGCGATATTCTCCCATTCAGGTATGAGGGTTTCCTCAATGTAGCGTTGGGCCAATGCAAAACGGGTTGGCACATTGCCTATCTGATAACCCATCGTTTCCTTTCCGCCGAAATAAGCGGTCTTTTTCCCATCTTCGCTAAGGAGTGAGAATTCGCTATTAGGCGCATTATTAGGACTGGCTTCATAGCAATACCCCTTTCCATACCCGATATAGGTGCAGTGACCGATATACACATCGCCAGCCGAACCCACGTGGAAAGCATCAGTGCCCGTCGAGTAGGTTTCCGTGGTGGTGGTTGTGCTTGACATACTACTACCTGTTGAGGTGGTCTCGGAGTCTGCACTATATGTACTGTTGGTACTGATGGCCTTTAGGCTAAATGTAGAATAGTCTATATCCGCGCCAATATTCCAGTGGAATTCCGACTGCGTCCCATCGGAATGGGAACCTTCAATCGACATTGAACTGCTGATGGTGGAACCTTCCTGAAGAACTGCATAACTCCGACTGCCTGGAGGATCGCGCAATATATAATCCACGGACGTCGGTCCTTCTACCAATGTCTCCATTCCTTCCGTGAGGCTGAAACCGGTAAAGAGTGCCATTATCGGCTCATCGGTTACCATGTATGTGCGGCCGCCGAGATTAAAGGTCACCTCCATGCCGTACAAGGGAATCTCGTTGGAGGAGGGGGATGAAGCTGTGAACTGATAGTTGCCTATCCCATTATCCGACATACGCAATGTGTCGGTACGACCATCTGCCCACTGGTTGTGACGCAAGGTGACAAGTTCATTGGACATAGGCACACGCGTGACTGCCGATTGCTCGTGGTCATTGTTGACGTACTGCTGGTAGGCATCGAAAAGCAAGGTATAGGATTTCCCTGCCCTGAATATGGGATAGCCCGTGACATAATGGTTGTTGCCCTTGCCGTCATAGTGGATGACAGGATAGTTAACCGAGTCAATAACCAACGTATCCTCGCCCAACATACCGTCATTCACCCCATCGCGGGTATGAGCCTGATCGGTAATCTTCACGATGGGCGTGGTATCGTAACGCACAATGAGGCTCGACTCATTACCCGGTGTGAGCGTGAATTCAGAGAGCGTGTTGGTGCGTAATTCGTCGTTGCTGACACTCTTTGTCATAGCGTATGTGACATAGTAGGACATAGGGGGCAACAAGGCGCGGAACTCACCCGTGAGCGGATCGGTCTTGATGAGAATCTGTCCGGGAATCGTAGGATTTGCCTCGTAAGGCAGCCACTGTTCCGTACTTGTGCAGGCTGCAGTATCGGCTGCCACAAGGTCATTCTCTGCGACTGGGATATCCCTTGTCTCTGTCTCACTCTCATTGATGCGGTAATTGAGGTTGGATACAGGTGACAGATAAAGGGTAGCCTGCCCGATAAGTGCCTGACTACCGCCCGAATAACCCACTCCAAGCGGCAGGTTGGCCTGATGACCACCTCCACTGACACGTCCGCGAAGCAGTACCAAAGTACTGTCAGTAAAGGCTATGTAGGCTGTATCGCGTTGGAAATCATATTCGCCTACCGCGGGGAAACGACCCTCTTCGAGGAATCCATGGTCGGATAGTCCCACTTGTAAATAATGTTTCCCGACTGGTACATCCACAGCAAACTCGCCATTGGCGTCAGTCAGCACATCGTTTCCGTCACGCTGCACGGCCTTACCATCCACATAGACGGTACAACCCTCCACTGGGAAGGTGCCGTAGCGGTAGCGTACACGTCCGTTCACCGTCACGGAAGAATTATCGACAAAGTTCTGGTTGTTGAAAGTAGGCATCGCAGCCGAAATCGTACAATAACGTTCGGATGGGCTGAATGCCTCCCTGAGCATGTCCTTGCTGGCTTTCACCACAAAGGTGGTCTTGTCCGGCACCTCAATGCCATCGATGCTATAGAAACCTTGCGCATCCGTGGTGGCACTGTAGGCATTGAACCCCGTGGGAGAGATATTCTGGGAGACAATGGCGGGACTGAGGATGGCGTAGTGGTTGCCGTTGCTTGCCTTGGCATGGTCAAACGTGTATCCGTTGATTCCCTCATCCATGGGAAGATAACAAATCAAGCCCTTCTCGCTACCTGAGAGGCGGCAGTAACGTGTGTCCGCAAGTTGTTCATTATCGATGGCCCTGGAGAACATACGCACTTCGTCAATCAGACCATTGTAGTTGGACACGTTGCATTTATAAAGCTGAAACTCGGCAGCGTGCCAAAATGTTCTGAATTCAGGGCTACCATCAATGGAAGCAAAGCGCAGATACTTCACTCCATGCGCATAAAATACAGCAGAAACTTGGCTACTGGGACCATCGTAGGAAAGATTCAGCGTGGCAATCTCAGTAAACTCAGCACCGTCTTTGCTGCCCCATACGAGCATCTTTGTAGAATGGTCGTAGTTGGACTTGCGACGAGTGATATTCAAAATAATATTGCCCGTGTATTCGCTGCCCAAAGCCACCTGCAGATGATGGTACGTATCACTGCGGTTATTCCAGGAGGTATTATGCCAGTCGGAATGCCAGAAAGTGGAAGGATTACCATCAATCAGAGCACCGAAGTCAGTCCCTTCCACACTGTCACTGGCATTACTGCTAAACTGGGAAGCATTGGTAATTAACGCATCACCCTTGCCGCCAGTCATGGGCACCCGGCCAAGGACGACGGACAAATTTCCTTCTTCGAGACCTGTCTGGAAGTTTTCCTCAGGGTACGACTCGGTATAATCGTAGGTCACCGTAGTGTCACATTGTTGCTGGGAACTGTCGAGGTAAGCCACATCCATCGTCAGTCTCACATTTCGGCTGCCATTGGCCGAAGAGGCTGATGTCATGTTCTGCTTGCGGAGCGTGATATGGGCCCATGGCAAGCTTCCGGAAACAGCGGAACCTATCTTGACACTCTTCAGCACGTCGCCGACACCTGCCACCTTACTTGACTTGCATAGCATAAACGTCTCGTTGGGGGATTCCGTAAGTACACGCAGGCTCATTGTCGTACCTGGCAAGGTGAGCAGTTGCTGATCCAAGCAGGCATTATCCATCGACGGACGACACCAGAATTGTAGTGTCCAATCGTCATTCATCCATTTCCGATAGTCTGCGGCATCCTGCTGAATCTGCATCGTAGCTATCTGCCCTTCCTGCTGATTGTTGAAATCGAGGCAATGGAGCAGAATACTTTGAGCTCCTGTATTGTTCTGGTTCACTGGCTCAAGGGAAACTTTCACACCCGATTGGGCTGATCCGTCCGCCAGTGTAACATTGCCCGAAATGCTACCGGAAGCATTGGCAAAACCGATGGCCGTGCGAGTATTGATGATGGTATTCTGGTCACCGAGTACCCCCACGCGATATTCGTAATATTCACCCGGTGCGGCACCCGTATCCTCATACGTCATGTAGGAGGTGACACTGCTCAAACGTCCTATCTCTTCATATTGGTTTCCCCCTTTGCCTTCGCCAATGGTGCGGCGCTCGATGATATACGTATCAGAGGTGTTGTCATCGGCTGCCCTTTCAGCAGTCCAAATAAGTTGGGTGCGATCTTTGTAATTGCCACGGCTTGCCGTGAACCGGTTGATGAGCGTGCCACCTGTGATATTGCCCAAGACGGACTGCTCGTCGAATTTGACATTCTTACTATTGAGAAGCTCCACCTTGTAAGCATTGGACACGCGGGCATATAATTTATTGCCTGCGGCATTCACATCCTCATAATCAAAACTGCATTCCCCCGCCTTAATGTTCTTTTTTTGAGCCAACATGACAGAACCTCGCCACAGTTTCAGGTTATAGAAATTGTCCACCTTGCTCGCATTCCATTGTGCATTGATTTTCACCCTGTCATTCTGCCCCGTCGCAGTGACGACAAGTCCAGTATTCGGATTGGTGGAACCACTTGCTTTGCCATTGCTCGACAAGATTGAATCGAAATTCCCCCCCCAAGTATTCTGGCGATAGATGACTGTATAAGTGTATCCCTTCTCCTTGTTGTATTCAATTGAATTGTCCGTCCAAGTAGTAGTGGCCAGAGGAAGGGGTTCGCTGACTATCATACTCAAGTGCGTGGAGTCATCGGTACGTTGGACATACCAGCGGCCCTCCTTCACATAATCCTTGTCGAATGTTTCTTTACCTGTGATGTCCCACGTGAGGGCAGCCGACTTGCTCTCCATATCAAACTCCACGGAGTTGAGTTTCGCATACGGAAATCCGTAATAGACGTATGTCGCCTGAGCCGAAGCGTCGGATTGATAGGTGGAAGGTAGTGTAAACTTTGCCTCGGCCGTCGTCGATGTTCCATCATATTTTTTTACCACAGAGCTGCCCGAGAGATCTGTATTCTGCAAAAAAGCATTCTTCTGGCCGCTCAGGAAACCGGCATTCTTGGTCACCTTGTAGCTTCCGAATTTATAGGTTCCCTCTGCGAGATCGTATGAGTTTCCTCCCATGAAATGATAGTCGATAAGTAAATGACCGTCCTTATCCACCTTGCCGTTCAACACTTCGAGTGTACCCACTTGATAGGGATAGGCTATCTTACATGAAGCCTCACTTTTGCCATACTGATTACGACTACTCCCTTCACGCCACCAACACCACTTGTTGTTACCCTTGTAATTCTTGTCGGGTCCGCCATCAATACGGAATTTCACGTCTTTTCCACTCATACTCGTCGGAGGGTATAAATCTATCACGAAGTAACAATAGTGGCTGTTGGTACATGTGTGATCCGAAGGCTTGAGAGGAGCCTGTGCATATTGTGGAGTAAATTGCCGTATTTTCCACCCTTTATCCAAAATATCTGAAATCTTGGCTTTGGTGATGGTGTCGATTACCAAAGCCTTGGCATCGCCGTCCTGGCATCCGAGCAACATGAATTTCGTATCGTTGAGATAGAGATATACACCCGTATATTCCGAGTCACCAATTTCATAATTAAAACCGCTGCTCTTAAAATCTTTGCCATCTTGTATATGTGCGAAAAGCAACTTGAGCTCAAGATACGAATTCTCGGGATGAAGCGAATCCGGATAATATACGCATGATATATCTGAGTCGTAGAAATACTCGACCGCATCACCTGAATACCCCTGTAGGACAAATACGAATAAGCATACGAAAATGCCAAATAGACGTTGTTTCAACATAAAATTATTGCTTCGGATAAATTATTTTGCAAATATATGGATATTTTTTTAATACAAAGGCGGTTTTGTCCGTTTTTTAGTAAAAAAAAAGACACTTTTCCACCAAAAAAGGCAAAAATCCCCCTTAAAAAACAAAAAAAGGAAACAGGGAGAGCGCGAAATTTGTTTATCTCCTCCAGGAGGGACTGAGGGGAATCCGTCTTTTACCCTACCAACTCGTCATTTTTGTCGTCATCCTGCCCTTTACAGGCACAAGGAACTTCTCTACACTCCGACCATAACTTGCGGAGGCATCGGCAAAGGCCTCATCGGTCAAGTGACTGTTGATGAGGGCGTTCATGCTACTGCTGGCAACGAGTTTGCAGAAGCTCACACCTCCATCGGCTGCATTGTGGATGAAGCCGGCACAAACATCTCCGCTCACAGCGACAGCAAGACAGCCCGAAACGACAGAGAAGGAGCCGAATGCACTCACGAGAGTCTGATCCTCGCGGTCAAGTACGACCCTCACGTACTTAGGCTTGCAGTAGTTGCCCGACTGCCGCAGCACGACGAGTGTCAACTGATCGCCATAGTTCCAACCATCATTTCCTGCCACGATAGCTGCGCTGAGGTCTGACACCTTGGCACTGGCTGTGGCCAACGTCCCGACTTGGAGGTCAGAAACCGCAGTCTCATCGCACAGCGTCACGTTCACAGGCTTGAGTGTGCCATTGGCCACTACCACAGGCAGAGCGACAGAGTAACCGAGCGCACGTTCCTGTTTTGTCAGATAGACACCCTCGCCTCGGTTTACCTGCATGAAGGCATTGTAGTCACTCTGATTCAAAGCCTTGCATGGAAAAGCGCCCTTGAGGTGCGAACCCATCGCGGAATACACTGCCGAAAGCGATGAAAACGTGAGTCGTTGCGTCATCTGGGCATTGGTGCGATGGTTCGTCACCTGCGAGTTTTTTGCAGCACGGACATAGGTCAAACCATTCTTCACGTAATAGCGGACGGTTCCCACACGACCACTCTGCTTCACTACGGCTGCATTGTAGTCCTTGATTGCTGAAGTCTTAATTGTTTCATTCATGTTTCTTGAGCCACTTTTGGATGAAATCTCAGGTAGTCTCCTCTCCTGTTTTTTAAATGTTGTTAGAGTCTGGAAAGGGCGACTTAGGCGAACAAGCGGCGAACAAGCGGCGAACAAGCGGCGAACAAGCGACCGATAAGTCTCACCCTTTCACGATACGAAATTACAACCTTCCCCCTCAGCACATGTACGTTACCATACGTTGCGTGCGATTCGAGGAGATTATTTACCTACGGCTCACCAATAAACTCGACGAGTATGCGCATTTCCCTCGGGGAGAACCATTTCTGTGTCTTCTGGTAACCCTGTGCATCCAATGCCTCGCGCAGCCCCTTGCAGCGGTTTATCCAGCTCATCAGGTGATTCACTGCCGTGTGAGGATTCTGCGCCGTGGGGAAGTAAAGCAAGGCCAGTTCCTTCTTGGTATAGGAACGTATCTCGAATTTTTTCTCCATGGCTCACTCCTCCTTTCTTGTGAGTTTGTAAAACACTCCCTTGCTAATAGGGTTTACGATTCCGCACACATGACGGAATCGGCATAGCATCCGTTGCGCCGAGCGTTCCGAAATGCCCAAACTGCTGATAGGATACAGGTCGTACTGTTCTTCAGACCTTTCCAAAAAGTTTTGATTTTGTAACATAATAACGGCGTGAAGTCCGTTAGTGGAACATTCACGCCGCGAATTTCAAAGGCACATACCTGGTAATTACCTGGTACATGGTAGGCTATCCTGCAATTTTTTTATTTTTTTTTTCTCTTTCCCTCTGGGAAAACTCCTCTTCATACTCCTCATAATCCCTCTTTATCTCATTCTCAACAATTGGCATAAACTGTTTTATGTCAGTTGCAACTTTCTTCATCGCCTTTCTTGTTGCTGAATCAGCTGGGTCAATATTCAGTCGATCAACAAATGAAGCCGGTGAATAACCCGTTGCTTTTGAGATGGCTTCTATCGCTATTTGTTGATTACAGTTTTTGCAATCGTCATTTTTCAAGAATATTCCGAGTTTATCACATACATAATAGAAAAAAACGCTCCATTCCAATGTATTCCAACCTTTTGCCTTTAAAGGAAATTCTTGTGGTTCAACAATCTTTGGGGTTTCTCGTTTCTTGGCGTCAGAATATTCTGTTTGCAGCTCCAATTGGTCATGAAAGAGTCGCTCAAATTGCTCATAATCCTCTTCTGGACAATTATCCAACTTTCTCTGAATAGAAATAGCACGAAGCACATAGGTCCTGTCGGAATCCTCCATAGACCATACAAGTTCCTGAATACGGTTCCTGTTATACCCATCTGTCAAAGCAGCATAGTCATTCCCTCTGCATAAATCCGTCAAATTTATGCGGAAATTGTTTTTTTGTAGGTTTGTGCTGCTTTGCATTATTTGTTTTTCTGTTATTTTACAAGCTCCCTCCCTACTTCGCTTTAGGTTTCACGTTGCAGGCAATATCTCTCGTATAATCATCTATTCTCTCCATGATAAGCTTGTGAGGGGAGCGTTCGTTGGAGAAAAGGAGTTTCTGTAGATAGTCAATCATTTCGGCGGGTGCGACAATGCCACGTTCCACCATCAGATCGGTGAGCCAAAGTATCCCATTGGCCTGTACGCCTTGGCTCTCGGCATGGCGGATGAGTTTTTGGTCATTGCTCAGAAGGCGACAGTTCATGTGCTGGGCCAACCATAGGACGGAAACGTCGGCCATACTGAGGTTCGTATGGCGCGACATCTGGTGATAAGCCATGGTCACCTCGACGAAATCCCTGTTCTGGAGAGTAACTACGGCAAGTCCCCCCTCCCCTATATGTTTTCCTATTATCTGCCTCTGCTTCCCGTCCCTGAGTTCACTGACGACCATATCGGTGGTATGGAATGAGACTTCCAACTGCCGACACCTGTCAATCAACCCGATATTAGCAAGGTCGATGAGTATATTCGTATCCTCGACAATCAATTCCATCGTATCACCCCGCAATGTTAAGTTGGTCATTCAGCTGACCAATACTCATACCCAGAAGTTCTGCAGCCTTTCCCATCGTGATAATCTCCGCTCCAAGAGAGCGTATCACCAATTGCTCGAAGCGGTTGCTGTGACAGGGGGTCAGGATGCAAGCATCCACATAGTCACGCATCTTACGGTTACTGTTCATCTGGATGCAAAACCACTTGAAGGCGTTTTCCCTGATGACACCCAATTGCTTTGCCTTCATCATGAGAGCACGTCCGCTGATACCATACTGGGACTGGATGCCTCGCAATTCCATGGGGAAAATATTCTGCCTGTGTTCACCCACGATACGAATGAACTCCTCCGATGGCATCAGCATCTCGTTGGCAAACACATTGCACAATTCCTCCTCCCGCTTGTCCATGATGTTATCGGGCAATGTCAGGTACTGATGTGCAAACTCGTGGAAGGCGGTCAGCCTCCTGCGTTCTTCTTCGGGTCGGCTCGGCTCCTTGCAGCGTTTGTTGAGCACAATCACGGGTGTACCGTTCACGGTGTTGCTGGTACCGTCAAACAATTCGGGGTCTTCCTCCACCTCTATCACCTTTACGCCATGCTCCTCCAGCAACAGGATAGGCCGCGCTATCGGCTGGTTGCCCAAATTCCACGCACGGCGCACGTCCATGGCTGCCTGTCGGGCCTTCTCGTCAGTATCGACCATGCAGACAGATCTACCGAGCGTATAGGGAACGGACTGGTTGGAGACTTCTTCTATCTCAAAGTATTTTTCTACACGCTGTCGGATGTTGAGGAGGATACTATCTTCTGCTTTCTTCCCCAATCTGGACTTTTTTCGGAAAGAGAAGCGTTCCATGTCAATCTGCAACGTGAAGGGACGAAGCAGGTCCCCCATGGGAACCTGCAACGTCTCTGCCAGAGCAATGAGGATGGCCGACGACTGTGGAAACATCTGTTTCTTCTCATATTTTTCGATGGCAGTACTTGATACCACGCCATCCAAACGTTTTGCCAGTTCCGCAACAGAAAGTCCACGCATCTTCCTTGCGTTCTGTAGGCGAACAGAGAAGGTCTCGCGCAGCTCTTTCATTCTTTCTTCTGTACTCATTTGTCTTTAATGTTTATTCTTGTGTGCAAAATTACCAATATTCTTTCAGTTTTTCCAAATACAAAACGTATATTCTTCCGTAAAAAGGCAAATATTTTGTTTTTTAGCATATTATTTAAGGTAAATCATATATAATAGTGTGTAGAATTTATCGGTTTAACAGAAAAATACACACCCTAAAATATCAAGAATCACTTTCTCAGACGTAACATCCATAGCGAATACCATAGCCATTATTTGTATAATACGATTATTGTTTATACATTTGTGGTCAAAATAAGTATTATTATGCCATCAACTATGGATAAGGAACAATTTTCACATCTGCTTGCTCTGGGCACTGGAGAACAGTTAGCGTATGACACACAAGAGACTTTCATCGACGCATTTCTGCGTCAGGTTGAGAAGACCCCCCATGCCACGGCGGTGATGGATGAATTCGGTTCAATGTCATATAGCGAGTTGGACAAGCGTTCCGACTTCGTTGCAGCAGAGCTGCTAAACATGGATGTGAAGGTTGGTGACTTCGTTGCTATAAAGTTGCCGCGTGTAAAGGAATTCCTCGTGGCTGTTTTGGGTATATGGAAGGCTGGAGGAGCATACATGCCCGTGGATCCAACCTATCCTGAGGAAAGGATCCGTTATATGTTGGAAGATGCTGGTGCAGTGGTTACGATAGACGAGTCATGGATAGACAGGCTACGTTGTGCCATTTCGACACTTTCCGTTCCGGTTAACAATGCGAATCCTGATGGCACGGCCATCGTTATCTACACGTCTGGTTCAACGGGAAAGCCGAAAGGGGTGCTGACCACCCATGGGGGAGTCAGAGGTCTGTGCAACAGCATGAATTTCATCTATCAATATGATAATGAGGATGTAATTGCCGAGATTCCATCGTTCAGCTATGTGATTTCCTGCTCCGATTTGTTTCCTCCGCTCATATATGGTCTTACCATATTCATTCTGAATCACTCCCTTCTTACAGATATTTCGGCATTGGACAGATACATTAGGGAGAATGGTATCACCATCATCACGACTGTTCCTCAGATTGGAATTCCGCTTATAAATGATTTCAACACTCCTTTGAGAGCAATAGGAATGGGCGGGGCAAAAGTGGAGTTGTCCAAACAATGTGATATCAAGATCATCTCCGGTTATGGCCTTTCTGAAACTTGTTCTGCAGTGTCCTTTGTGTATCTTCTTGATAAATTAGCAGAAAACGGTCCAATGCTGGGTCGGCCTACGCCTGGAGTGACGATAGTGCTGGAAGATGAAGACGGAAATCCAGTCCCCCAAGGAGAAATCGGCGAGGTTTGCATTGGAGCTCCACAGGTTGCGGCAGGCTATTGGCTTAACGAAGAACTGACTGCTGAAAAGTTTGTCAATCGTCCCTGGTCACAATATAAGGTATTCCGTTCTGGTGACCTTGGGCGATGGAACAAGGATGGTGTGTTGGAATTTCATGGCCGCAAGGACGATATGGTGAAGATTCGCGGAAACAGAGTCGAATTGGGTGAAGTGGAGGTTGCTATCATGAAGGTTGAAGGCATCCGTGCCGCGGCTGCAGCAATGAAAGAAGTCAATGGGGAATCGCTGCTATGTGGCTACTATGTCGCCTCTGTATCAGTCTCACCAGAGTCCATTAGCACCTCAATGTCGGAGTTCCTGCCGCCATATATGATTCCGACGTTATTTATCCGGATGGACGCGCTGCCCAAACTGCCGAATGGGAAACTGGACAGGCTTTCACTTCCAGTTCCGGATTTACAGCTGTCCAATGACATCGTCGCGCCCCAAAACGAGTTCGAGAGGAAGGTTTTCCGGATAGTCGCACGTGAAGCGGGGACCGAAAATTTCGGAGTCACCACGAACTTGATATCATTGGGTCTTTCTTCGCTTCGCGCAATACGATTGTCTGCGGTGTTGAAAAGCGAATTAGGAATTACCATTCCACAGGCAGAACTCCTTGCGCACCCCGTAATTCGTGAATGGGAGACACTGTGCAAAACGGAGATCCAAACCATTCCAATAGAGACTACCCGTGAATATTACCCATTGACCGACAACCAATTGGGACTGTTTGCCGAATGGGAACGAAACAGAAATGCGGACATGTACAATCTACCTTTCGTCCTGAAGATCAATGGTGGGGATGCTCAGAAGCTTTTGTATTCCGTACAAGAAACCATAAAACTCCACCCAATCCTGAAGATGCATATCGGTGAGCATGACGGAGTATTTGTCCAAATACGTCGGGACGATGCTCAGCTGGCTGTAGGATTTGAAAGTCTGTTTTCTGAACCCGATGATGATTTCTTCGGGAAAATGATTCGTCCTTTCAACCTTCTTGGCGACGATCTGGCACGTTTCTCTGTTTTCTCCTCCCCAAAAGCGGCATGGCTTTTCTTTGACATTCATCACATTATTTTCGACGGAAGCTCGTCAAACACGCTGCTTCATACACTATCATCTCTGTATCGCAGAACATCTGTAAAGCAGGAAAAGGTGACAGCGTTTGATTATGCACTATACAAGAACAGATGGAAGGAAACTGACGAGTTCAAGGAGTACGGTCGTTATTTCGAGTCACTCCTTGCAGATACGGAATCGTTCTCATATCCGTCATCTGTCAATGGAACGGCAGATGGAAGATCGGGCAGAATCATCATTGACATCCCGCGGAAAGGAATAAAAGAACTATGCCGCAACTGCGGAGTTACGGAAAACTCGTTCTTCGCCGCTGTACTGACTCAGGTGTTTCACCGTATTTCGCGAGAGAAGGCCATCCAGATTGCCATGTTCTCTTCAGGACGTTCGATGACAGAACTTTCTGGCAGCATTGGAATGTTCGTTCAGACCCTGCCGCTAGTCAGCCATGTCACTTACGGTACGGTTGGCGAGATGCTACGTTTGATTCATTCACAAATAGTAGATACGCTTTCACGCGACAGATATCCATATACCCTGTTGGCAGAGAAGAACGGGATAAAGCCGAACGTGATGTACGTGTATCAGGGCGACTTGATAGATGACGTGGATTTCGGAGAAACTGGGCATGAATGGCACCGCCTACCAGTGTCTTCGACAATATCGCCCCTTACTGTGGAGATACTACCGGAAAAGGAAGAATACAAGATAAAGTTTGAATATGACAACGGCCTCTACGGAGAGAAGGACATGAAATTGCTCTCCGAAGTCGTCGGGACACTGGCCAGAGGAATTGCTCAAAGTCCTTTGGATATTACCGTCAATAGTATTTCGATGGTTTCCGATGAGAAAAGGACATCATTGCTAAATCTCGGCACAGGAGAAAAACTGGTGTATGACAGGAGCGAGACCTTTGTTGATCAGTTCCTGTACAGCGTACGACAATATCCGGATTCAGTGGCCGTAGTGGATTCAACAAGTTCCATCACATACCGTGAACTGGATGAAAAATCCAATGCATTGGCTTTCCGCTTGATTGAACTTGGAGTCCGAAAGGACACCTTCGTGGCGATAATGCTACCTCGTGTGAAAGAGTTCATGGTGGCGGTACTTGGAACCTGGAAGGCAGGCGGAGCATACTTGCCGTTAGGCAGTGAATATCCGAAAGAGCGTCTAAAATTCATGCTTGAGGATGCGGAGGCATCGATAATGATTACCGAGAGCGGTATCTGGAACGATATGTCGGATGCTGGTCTGCCTACCTCTACGGTTATCAAACTTGACGAATTCTCATTCGGGACATCTGCTACTTCCGTGAACAATGCCGTGGCTGACGGCCTTTCATATATGATTTACACCTCAGGTTCAACGGGTAAGCCGAAGGGGACTATGCTTGAGCATCACAACCTGCGAGCCTTCAACGAGTGGATGGTCAAAATTGTTGACATACAGCCGGGAGAAGCCATCACCGAACATGCGAGCTTCAGTTTTGACGGAAGCTGCCTTGACCTATATCCAGCTCTGACGGTCGGAGGACAGGTCCATATTCTCTGCAACGACATACGTCACGACATGCCGGCAATGGTTGATTATTTCAATGCAAACCATATCAAGGGATGCTTCCTGACCACGCGACTGGCCCAGGAACTTCTGAATAATTTCGACCTGCCGCTTGAATATATGATGATGGGGGGTGAGAAGAACTACGGTTTCCGGGCATCAAAAGTGAAGGTGTATGAGGTCTATGGTCCCACAGAGACGACCATATTGGCCACCGCCGGGCTGACTGACCAGACGTTCCCCGATATCAACAACATTCCGATTGGTCGTCCAGCTCCTAATCTGACGATGTGCATCGTTGACGAAAACGGGCAGCTTGTCCCCCGTGGAATGGCCGGAGAACTCTGCATAGCGGGACCTCAGGTAGCCCGCGGCTATTGGAAACAGCCCGAGCTCACGGCTCAGAAATTCACGGCTTCACCATTGGACGAAACAGAGAGAATGTACCATACAGGAGACTTGTCACGTTGGGATGAGAATGGTAACATCATCTTCCTTGGTCGTATTGACCATCAGGTGAAGTTGAGAGGATTCCGTATTGAAATGGAGGAAATAGAGTCAGCCTTATCGAAATACAACGGAATCACCTCGGCAGTTGCTGAAGTGAAGACTGTGAACGGCATACAGCATCTATGTGCATACTATGTGGCAAATGCCCCGATTGAAGAGGATGACTTGAAGTCTGAATTGGCCAAATCCCTGACAGAGTATATGATACCTGATGCTTTCATCCGTCTAAATTCGCTTCCGATGACTCCCAACGGGAAGGTTGACCGCAAGGCGCTTCCGCTTCCGGAATTGAAGGCGGACGAGGTAGTACATCCCCAAACTGAAAGGGAGCGTCTGCTGTTTGAAGTTGTTTCCGATGAACTCGGTACAGACCAATTCGGTGTGACGACGAATCTGATTTCAATGGGTCTGACCTCCATCCGTGCCATCAGGCTTTCGATGGCCATAAAGAACAGGCTTGGTTTGAACATCAGCACGGGAGACATCCTTTCCCTTCCTCGAATCAGGGACTGGCAGGAGAGCGTTTCAGATGCTATAGAGGTGGCTGAGTATCGCAAATACTATCCTTTAACTGATAATCAGTTGGGAATATATATCGACTGGGAGCAGCACCGTGACGGTCTTCAGTACAATATTCCTTCGGCGATGAAATTTATCGGGGTCGATGCTGAAAAGATAGTTGCCGTTCTCAAGGAAGTCATATCCAACCATCCGTCACTGAAAACGAGGATAGTTCAGATTGAAGGAAAGGTGATGCAACTACGCCGTGACGATGTTGAAATTCCCGTTCTGTTTGAACATCTTGAAGAAGAGCCTTCGGTTGCCTTTTTCCAGAGTCGTGTCTGTCCGTTCGACCTTATCGATGATAACCTTGCCAGATTCGAGGTCTATCAGACGGAAACTGCAGCATATCTATTCTATGACATTCATCATATCATCTTTGACGGAAGTGCCGCCAACGTTCTTCTTTCAGATTTTGCAAAAATTTTGTCTGGCTCGGGAATCGAACCGGAGCAAGTGACCGCGTTCGATTATGCCCTCTATTACGATGATTGGAAACAGTCCGACAGATATGGAGAGTACGAAGAATATTTTGACCATCTGGTGTCCGACACCGAATCATTCCTGTATCCTGTAAGCAGCACAGGACTGTCGTCAAAAGGAAAATCGGCCACATTGACCATTTCCGTTCCCTACGATAAGATTTGCAGTTTCTGCCGTGGTTTGGGAATAACTGAGAACGCATTCTTCGCGACAGTGCTGACACAGGTATTCCACCGTATATCCCGCGAAGAAAACATTCAGATAACTACAATTTCCAACGGTCGTTCCATGGAACAACTGTCAGAAACGATGGGTATGTTCGTACAAACCCTGCCATTGGTGAGCCGTAAGAACTGTGGAACGGCCTCCGATATCCTTCGCGACATGCAGCAGCAGATAGTCGAGACTGTCCGTCGTGACAAATATCCATTCATCCGGCTATCAGAACGGCATGGCATCAAACCGAACGTACTTTACGCCTATCAGGGGGATATGATAGACTATGAGGCCTTTTCGGGATTAGGGAATGTAGAGATTATTCCCTTGTCACTTGACACTGCCAAAATGCCGATAAGTGTCAACGTGTTCCCCGAAGGCGAGAATTATTCTCTGATTGTAGAGTATGATGAGGGAATGTATTCAGAGAGTGATATGAAACTGTTGTGCAATGCGTTGTCTGTATTCGCCACATCTCTGGCAGGACTGTCTCCAGAAGAAGATATCTCATCCGTCAGACTGACCGATTCATCTGAGACGGCATCCCTTATAGAACTCGGCACAGGTGAAAGACTTGACTACGACACGACCAAGACCTTCATTGACCTGTTCACCGAACAAGCATGGAAGGCCCCCTACAACATAGCAGTGGTTGACAAGGACAGCCAGCTGACCTACAAGGAACTGGATGAGCAGTCCAACGCAATAGCCCATTGGCTGATTGAAGGACACGACATAGAGCCGAATGACTTTGTCGCCGTGATGTTGCCGCGAAGGAAGGAGTTCGTGACATCGGTACTCGGCATCTGGAAAGCCGGTGCCGCATACGTTCCTATTGACCCTGAATACCCCGAAGAGCGCAAGCGCTTCATGATGGAGGACTGCGAGGCAAAAGTGGTCATCACAGAGGAAATGTTGCACAAGATTAGCCTTCTTGACAGTGTGCAATATTCCGATATCAACAAGACTGAGCCTGAGGGGTTTGCATATATGATTTATACATCTGGTTCCACCGGCAAGCCAAAGGGTGTTGTGGTGACCCATGAGAACCTTTGTGCATTCATCGCATGGATGATTCCTACTCTTGGATTGAAGCGCGGTGATTCCACCGCCGAGTATGCAAGTTTTAGTTTCGACGGAAGTTGCCTAGACCTGTATCCTACCATTGCCGCAGGCGGAAGCCTCTACATCCTTTCGGAAGAGGTACGGAAGGATATCCCAGTTCTCATTGCATACCTATCCGACCATCACATTAAAGGGATGTTCCTGCCTACGAAATTCGCTCAGATGGTTTTTGAGAACAATGACCTTCCTCTCGAATACTTGATAATGGGAGGTGAGAAGAACAGCGGAGTGCGTAAGACTTCAACACGCATCTTCGAGATGTACGGCCCTACCGAATTTGCTGTGGCATCATCTTTCCATCTAATTGAATACGAAAAGGATAGCAGCCGAATACCCATCGGACATCCGGTCCCGAATTCAGTTTCATTGATTTTGGACACCTTCGGTAATGTGGTTCCTCGTGGAATATCAGGAGAGTTGTGCCTTGCTGGACTCCAACTGTCGAGTGGTTACTGGCGCCGCCCTGAACTCACTGCCGAGAAATTCGTTGACTGCCCTTATCTGCCTGGACAAAAGATGTACAAAACCGGCGATCTTGTCAGATGGAACGAAGAAGGCCAGTTGGAATACATCGGCCGAATCGACAACCAAATAAAGCTCAGAGGCTACAGGATAGAGCTTGGTGAAATAGAAACAGCAGCCTCTAAGGAAAATGGCATCAATCAGGCAATAGCCCTTGTAAAGAACGACACCTTGTGCCTGTATTACACTGGTGAAGCAACTGAAGAGGAAATCAAATCCAAGTTGTCAAAGACTTTGACGGACTACATGGTTCCGAGCATCTATATCCATCTGGATGCCATGCCACTGACCCCTAACGGCAAGACAGACCGTAAGGCACTTCCGGAGCTGGTATTAAAGCCTGCAGAGATAATTCCTGCAGCCACCCGTGACGAGGAGATACTCCTCACAATTGCGAGGAAAATGCTGGGAACTGACGGATTCGGTGTGACCGACAGCCTCATCGAATATGGTATGAATTCCATTGCTGCTATCAAGTTCGTGGCAGCAGCATCCAAAGAGGGTATTGCATTGAAAGTTGGTGATGTCCTTCAGAAAGCCTCAATTAGGAAGATCGCGTCGTCGAATCAGACATTTGGCTTCTGGTTTCATCCGTTCGACCCTGGTAAGCCTGTCTTCGTATTTACATCTGGATTTACCCCTTGGTCAAAGGCGTCTGTCCTGTTGGAAAAGCTATCAAAGTGTTATAACGTATTCGTGTTTGAAGATTTACGTGGTCATTTCGACGCTGTATTTTCAAATGACAATCTTGATGAAATTGTCAGTTTCTATTGCGATTATCTGGAATATATGCTTCCTAAAGGTGTGAAGGCCAATATTTTCGGCGGTCATTGTGTCGGCGGTGAGATAGCACTCAGACTGGCTTCACGTTATTCGTATTCAACAGGAGAAAAACCGTCCATTTGTTTATGGAATGCCCGACTTATTCGCATAGCAAAGACGAGAAACACTTCGGTTCCGTCGCAAAATGAAATCGATGCCTTGATGAATGCGTCAGAATCCCAGTTGGCGGCATACGATGACCTTATAAGGTGTACGACAATCATCTGGTCATTGAAAGAAGGGCTTTCGGATTTGCCTTCATATTCCGGAGCGGTTGTGTATTTCAGGGCGCTACGTGCTGAGGCAGAAATTTTTGATATAAGCCGTGGTATTCTCACAGACAATCTACCGAACATGCGCTTCATTGACATAGATGCAGACCACTTCTCCATACTATCTGCCGAAAATTCAGAGAGATGTCTGACAGAGTATTTGACACCGGATGTGTAATACTGTCCAGTAAAACTCAAAACAGCATAAAAAGCCCCTATTTCACACAATTCACATTCAAAAATGCGATTCGGAAGTGAAAAATGTATGAAAGACCACATCGAACAATGATAACGGCAGGTGACACACCATGACAGGGAAAGACTTGCATGCCAAGGTGTTGTACATATTGTCTGCGGACAAGCACCTGACGGCCTCGGTTTGGAAGCGTTGATGCTTGTATCGTAACTTCATTGTTCTGTTATCAGTTTCTTTAGTTCATCTTCGGTAGGCAGATAGGTCAGATATTGGGCTGCAAATATCTGGTTGTCACCTTCCGGCAACGTGTATCTGACCACTGCATCATTCTTTTCTGCACACAACACAATTCCAATCGGTGGATTGTCACCAGAATTCATCATTTCTCGTGTGTAGTAGTTCACATACATCTGCATCTGTCCCAAATCTTGATGTGTCAACTCGTCTGTTTTCAAGTCAATGAGCACGAAACAGCGCGCCTTATAGTTGTAAAACACTAAATCTATGTAGAAGTGTTTGTCATCAAACGATATGCGTTTCTGTCGTGCCACAAATGAGTAACCCTTACCTAACTCCAACAGGAAATGTTGCAACTTGGTAATCAACACCTGTTCGAGGTCGCGTTCCAGGAAGTGTTCGCTTTGTGGTATTCCCAAAAACTCCAACACGTACGGATCTCGTATTATTTCTCGCGGCTGCAGTAGTTGTGGTTCATGGGCCTTGATCTCCTGCCGTACAGATTCTTTGTCCCTGCTTGCAAGCAAACGCTCGTAGTAAAGCGTATTGATTTGACGTTCCAGTTGTCGGGTACTCCAGTTTTCATTGACACATTCATTCATATACCACTGCCGCACTTTTTCGTCCTGCACCTTCAGCAATGCACGATAATGCGTCCACGATAATTCGCCACGCAGTGCGTGACCAATTGGAAACGTATTGTAGAACTGGCGCATCAGCTTCAGATTTGATTGTGTAAATCCGTTGCCGAATTCAGCAGTCAGCTGAGCCGCGAGTTTGTTTATCAAGCCGGTACCATACCCAGCTCTTTGTTCACCCTGCTGCTCATACTCCACAATATAGCGTCCGACTTGCCAGTAGGCCTGTACCATTGTGCTATTGACACTTCGCGCCATGCTCTGTTTTGCGTGGAGTAGGACTTGCCTGATGGATGATAGCAACTGCTCCTCAGTCTTTACTATTTCTGCCATGCGATTAGATTTCTACGTTCAAATCACTCTAATATTCTTGACATTTTTTTGGTCACTCCAGTCCAACAGTTGCATGAAGGTCTCATAGATGTTGGTCTTGGCGGAATCGTTCAGGATGTATGTGGATAATGCTCGTTTCTGCACTGTTTTATACGTTTCTTTGTGCAAAAGTAGTGTTTTTGCTTGACTACACAAAGCATCGAGGGTGAAATCTACTTTTCACCGGACAGTAAATACCCTACAATCATTCTGTCGTGCCATTGCAAAAGCTAATCAGGCACTGTAACCTTCGTCGCGAAGCAGGCAAAAGGTGCATAAAATATCCGGACCACCTTTTTGATGACCGTATAGACCTGATGATCGAAATAACACCACTTACATTCCAACAAATGAGCG
>DCHV01000099.1:3378-33496 GCA_002314945.1 Prevotellaceae bacterium UBA1743 | reverse complement strand
AGTTTTACCGGACAGCAATATTTTTTTTTCAAGGACAAAATTTTTGGTTTTCGAGACGATTTTGCGTGACAAGCGTGACAGCGTGACACGTGACAAGCGTGACAGAGCATGTTTTCACTTTTGAAATCCACGGACACGGCCATGGCCCCAGCTTAAATACCTTATATATATATATTATTTATAAGAATATTAATTTGTATATTTTTTCTAAATAAAAACCCCCTCTATAGTCCCCCCCAAACACTGAGGAGGTCCACGGACACCGCCATGTCCGTGGATTTCATTTTTGCAAAAACCCTCTGTCACGCTTGTCACGCGTCACACTTGTCACGCACAGAGAACAATCTACTGATTTTCAATATATTTCGTATTACTCCATAACAAACGTGACATGTGACATATGTGACAAACCCTTTTTCAGTTTTTGAAATCCACGGACACGGACACGGATGAATGTTTTGCATATCTATAGAAAAAGGTGTACTTTTGCACAAAATATAGATTTGACACAATAAATACACACAAAATAATAGGGGAAGCCTTAAACCTTCGAGGTATTATCGCGTCCTACAATCAGTGAATTTCCATAAACAAGATATATCGATGAAGAATAGAATAGGGGGGCTACTGCTGTTGTGGCTCTGTGCAGGATTGTGCATGGCACAGAAGATTGTTGTATCGGGGAGTGTGATTGATGCCGTGACGACCGAGAGTCTGCCTGGCGCTACTGTGGTGCTACTACAACCGAAAGACAGTACGCAGGTGACTGGCGCGGCAACTGATCTGGATGGCAATTTCTCTCTGCCTGCCGTAAAATCGGGCAACTATATTTTCAGGGTTTCCTTCGTGGGTTACCAACCTGTATATAAGGATCTGAAACTGACGAAGGCGAACAAGGAGGTGGAGATGGGTGAGATTCCCCTGGAGGAGGATGCTCAGATGCTGAAGGAGGCGGAGATCACGGCCAAGGCGGCGATGGTGGAGATGAAGGAGGATACGTTCCAATACAACTCGGAAGCATACCGACTCCCCGAGGGTGCCGCACTGGAGGAACTGGTACGCAAACTCCCGGGCGCTGAGGTGGGCGATGACGGTACTATCAAGATCAACGGTAAGACGGTGAACAAGATCATGGTGGAGGGAAAGGAGTTCTTCAACAATGACACGAAGATGGCTATGAAGAACCTGCCCTCGAAGATGGTGAAGAAGATCAAGGCCTACGACAAGAAGAGCGACTACACGCGTATCACGGGTATCGATGACGGGGAGGAGGAGACGGTGCTGGACCTGACCGTGAAGAAGGGCATGAGGGAAGGATGGCTCCTGAATACCGACCTGGGATATGGTACGGAGGACCGCTATACGGGAAAGGTGAACCTGAATCGCTTCAACGACCATTCGCAATATACTGTCATCGGCTCTATCAATAATGTGAACGACCAGGGATTCCCCGGAGGCGGAGGACGCGGATGGGGCGGTGGCGGAGGCATCGTCACGAGCAAGATGGCAGGTGCCAACTTTGCCTGGGAAAACGGGAAGAAGGAGAACACGGCTGGCTATCTGGAGATGGGTGGTAATGTGCGGTATAGCCATAACCACAACAACTCGGAGACGAAGTCGAACAGCGAGACGTTCCTGGATGAGGTGAACTCTACCTTCAGCAACAACATGAGCAAATCCAGCCAAAGCAATGCCAACGTGAACGCCAATTTCCGTATCGAATGGATGCCTGACAGCATGACGAACCTGATGTTCCGTCCCAATTTCAGCCATTCGGAGAGTCATGGTCACAACAATGGCAGCAGTGTCACTTTCAACAGCGACCCGTATGAGTTCATGAATGACCCCCTGAAGCAATACAACATGGAGGAGAATCGCATGATACGCGACAGCATTGCCGTGAATGACCGTATCAACGAGGGAAAGAACGAGGGCAGCAGCAACTCGGTCGATGGATTCCTGCAGTTGAACCGTCGTCTGGCCAAGGCAGGACGCAACATAACACTGGATCTGGGTGGTGCCTACAACAACAACGAAAGCAAGAGTTTCAGCCGCTCTGAAATCAACTACTTCCAGCGAGGGGATGAAAATTTCACGAACCAGTACAACCTGAGTCCCTCCACCAGCTACAACTTCCGTGAGCGATTGAGCTACAGCGAACCTATCTTTGCCGGATTCAACCTGCAGATGAGTTACCAGTTCCAGTACCGATTCAGCGACAACGACCGCTCGATGTACAGCATCGACAGCCTGCTGGCCAATTACGGAGGATACTATACCAAGGAACAGCTGTACCTGGGCTATATCCCTGGATTGGACAGCCTGGAATACTGCAGGAATCTGGAGAACAGCCAGTATGCCACCTACAAGGAGTACAATCACGATGCCAGCCTGATGTTCCGACGCAACGTGGGGGAGAACCGCCTGAACTTCGGTGTGAGTTTCCAGCCTCAGACGACGCACATGGATTACGAGAAGAACAGATTGGACACTACCGTGGTACGCAACACCTTCAACTGGTCACCCCGCGTGGATTACCGATGGAAGATAAGCAATACGAGCCAGCTGAGGGTACGCTTCAGGGGATGGATGAACCAACCCAGCATGACTGATCTGCTGGAAGTGACCAACAGTGCCGACCCGCTGAACATCAGCACGGGTAATGCCGGATTGCGCAGCAGCTGGTCCAACCGCTTCAACGTCTTCTACAATGACTATATAGCCGACAAACAGATGGGATGGATGGTGAATGCCGATGTCAATCAGACCAGAAACGGAATCAGCACCGCTACCATCTACAACATGGAGACGGGTGGAAAATACACGCGCCCCATGAATATCAGCGGCAACTGGGATGCGGGAGGTGCATTGATGTTCAACACGGCCATCGACCCGAACAAGTACTTCAACATCCATACGTTCACCAATCTGCGGTACAACAACAGCGTGGGTTATCTGAGCAGCGAGAATGACGGAAGTCAATGGGACAATTACCTGAATGCGGATGGCAGCGTGAATATGAACAAGCTCTTCTCGATGACGGAATTGGAGAAAGCTACCACCAAATCGACCAACGTGGGAGAAAACCTGCGTGCCTATTTCCGCAACGATCTGCTGGAAATCGGGTTGAACGGCGGCTTCAACTACCAACATGCCCGCAATGCGATGCAGAAGAATGCCAACCTGGACAACTGGACCTTCAACTATGGTGGCAACGTGCAGATAAACATGCCCTGGAACATGGCCTTCAACAGCGACATCAGCCAGCAGTCACGCAGGGGGTACGATGATGCAAGCATGAACACCAACGAACTGATCTGGAATGCTCAGTTGAGCCAGAGTTTCCTGAAGGACAATGCTGCCACCGTGAGCGTGCAATGGTACGACATCCTGCACGAGCGCAGCTCCATCAGCCGAAACATCAGCGCTACGATGCGCAGCGACTCGTGGAACAACGCGATTCACAGCTATCTGATGGTACACCTTATCTATAAATTGAACTTATTGGGAAGCAAAGAAGCACGTGCCGAAGGCTTCGGCGGATGGGGAGGCGGCCCTGGCGGCGGTCATGGCCCTGGCGGAGGAGGCTTCGGAGGTCCGAGAGGCGGAGGAAGATTCTAATCCTCCCCTTTCTCTGCAAAGAAAGAGAAATTGACGCTTCCGTAGGCACGATGCTCTACGAAACAGGGATGCGTCTCGAAATGGTTGGTCTTTCCGTGTTCAAGCACGAAAAGGCCTTCTTTTTTCAGCAGGCCCTTTCCTAAGACGCAATCGGGAATGCCATCGATATTGGGCAGCGTATAGGGAGGGTCGGCAAAGATGAAGTCGAATTGTTCGCGGCAACGGCTCAGATACATGAACACATCGCCACGCACAGGCACAGCAGCCAAGTCCTGAAGCTGTTGCACGAAACGATTGATAAAAGCATAATGAAGCGGATCCTTTTCCACCGAAATCACC
Source organism: Prevotellaceae bacterium UBA1743 (assembly GCA_002314945.1). Lineage (GTDB taxonomy): Bacteria > Bacteroidota > Bacteroidia > Bacteroidales > Bacteroidaceae > Physcousia. Next base: position 29,536 of record DCHV01000099.1, on the reverse strand, counting down.
CGGCTACATCCACGGCTGAGCAATTCCAATGTAATACTGCCTGTGCCGGAAAACAGGTCGAGTGCCGCCGCGTCCTCGAAGTCGATGTAGCGCTGCAGTACATTGAAGAGGTTCTCCTTGGCAAAGTCGGTGGTGGGACGAGCCTTGAAGGTACGTGGCACATCGAAATGACGTCCCTTGTATTTTCCTGTGATTACACGCATGGTTCCACAAAGAGTATGTATTTCTCCAGGTTTTCCTTCAAGGTGTCAGAAACGCCACTCAACAGGCATAGCGTCCGTTTGAGGTCAGTCTCCAGCGTCTTGAGGGCATAGAGGATGTAATAAAACCTGTTGTTGTCCGTAGCAGCCCTGTAATCGCAGGCGAACCTGAGTCCCTGCGGTTCGAGCACCGAGACATAGAGATTGTCCCGCACGACCTGCACATGGCAGATTCCATCCACCTCTTCCCTCTCCGTCTTCTTCCCAGACAATCGTTCCAGTATCTGACCGTGCATGGCATGGAACTCTGCCTCGGGATATACATGGGAAATCGCATTGCGCACCTCGGCAGGGAGATAATAGAGTTCCACCACCTCCAGCGATTTCAGTATCTCGTACTGCACATCCTCGGATGCACACTCCATATTGGAGAACGTGAGTCGGTACAAGGGAACCATCTCCTCCCGACGAAACTCATCGAGGGGGATATGGGTAGTGGGGGTACATGCCAGTACCTCCACCTTTTCATAGATATGTTCTGTGATATGAGGGCGACTCAGGATTGCCTCCAACTGAGCAGGCAACTGTGTCTGATCCGCGACGGGGAAAAATTCCTCGGAAAATGGTTTAGTCTGGGTATTAGTATAGGTAAATAAAGAAAATCCATCCGTGAAAACGCGGATGGACAATCTATATGTATTCAGAGAATTATTCCCAGTTACCTGCATTATTATTCCAGTTGTTACCGGCATCGCCGATTCTCAGGCCGGGGAATGCGCCCTTGGCATCAGCTTCTTCCTGACGGTTGTAGATGAAACGCTTGCCCTGCTTGCCCAGACCTTTCAGGAAAGAGCTGTCGGGAGCGTTGCACTCCATTACGTGGATGATGGCACCAGAACGGGTCGTATTGGGACAAGCAATCAACTCGAACGTGTCACCCATTGCAAAGGGGATGTAGCGCAGAGAATCAGGCTCGAAACCTTCCTCCTTGTAGAGAGAGTCCTTCAATGAAACCCATACTGTGTCACGACGGAAATTCTCCAGACCCTTGGCTGCAATGGCAGCCTGATCGCCACTGTTCACAATGGCAGCGGCAGAAGCCTCGGTCAGACCATCTTCCATCTGCTTGTCGGTGAGGACACCCTGCTTGGTGACAATAGGCAACTTGCCATCCTTCACGAAACCAATCAGCACATTCCAGTCTGAACAATACTCTGCATCGGGATGCTGAGCCTTGTAGGCCTCCTCGGCTGCACGAATCTGCAGCAAACGTGCTTTCACTACACTCTCACGATAGGCAACCTCTGCATTGAAGTCCTGATCATCCTGGATACTACGCCAGCAAATGAACAACAGGAGCAAGACGCAGACTGCCAAAATTGAATTAATTACTTTCTTCATGACGATATTTGTATATTATTTCTTATATTCGCATCGCAAAAGTAAATATAATTATTCACATACGCGATTTTTTAGGCTTTTTTTTCATAGAAGATGATGATAACTGATGATTTGGATGCGTTAATCAGACAAAACTTTGGTTTTGAACCCACTCACGAACAGCATGAGACGATGTGCAAGTGGTCCGATTTCCTTCTCTCGCGCAATAGGGATTCTCTCTTTCTCCTCACGGGGTATGCAGGTACTGGAAAAACCAGTCTTCTCGGAGCCTTTGTACGCACGATGAAGGAACTGAGACTGCCTGTCGTCCTCCTTGCACCCACTGGCCGTGCCGCCAAAGTTTTCGCCCAATATGCCCAGGCACCTGCCTACACCATCCACAAACGGATATACAGACAACAGGCATTCGGAACGGACAGATTCCTCCCTCTGGCCAACCTGCACAAGGATACACTCTTCATCGTGGACGAGGCATCCATGATCTCCAACGAGGGTGGTTTCCTCTCTCCCTTTGGCACAGGGAGGCTCCTCGATGACCTCATTCATTATGTGTATGCAGGACAGGGGTGCCGGCTCATGCTTGTCGGTGACAAGGCACAGCTGCCACCCGTGGGAGAAGAGGAAAGTCCTGCCATAGAGAAGAACCACCTTGCTGGCTATGGGATGGAGGTAACAGAGGCGGAACTGACACAGGTGGTACGTCAGAAGGACACTTCGGGCATCCTGTACAATGCCACCCTCCTGCGCACCCTACTCCACCAGGACGCATCCTCTGCCTTCGCAGACTTCCGTCTGATGGCTTTCCCTGATGTGCGCACCATATCGGGAGAGGAACTCATAGAGGCCATCGAGGATAGTTATTCCCGTTGTGGCGTAGATGAGACAATCGTAGTCACACGGAGCAACAAGCGGGCAGCACTCTTCAATCAGGGCATCCGGGGACGTATCCTCGGATATGAAGAAGAACTCTCGGGCGGTGATCAGATCATGGTCACAAAGAACAATTACTACTGGATAAAAGACGAGGAGGAAGGAAGTATCTCATTCCTTGCCAATGGCGATACAGCCATCGTGCGCCGCTATCGCAACGAGCGCTCACTCTATGGTTTTCGCTTTGCCGATGTCACCCTCCGATTCCCCGACTACGATGATTTTCAGATAGAGGTAACCGTCCTCCTCGACACTTTGTACAGCGAAGCCTCCTCCCTCTCCCCAGAGCAGCAACAGGCACTCTACCAGGCCATCGAGGAAGATTATCCCGAACTGACCAATCAACGTGACAGAGCCAAGCGCATCAAGGAAGATGCCTACTTCAATGCCCTGCAGATAAAATACTCCTACGCCATCACCTGTCACAAGGCACAGGGCGGACAATGGCAGAGAGTCTTCATCGATCAGGGCTACATCACCTCCGATATGCTCACACCCCAGTATTTCCGATGGCTCTATACCGCCCTCACGCGAGCGACCGAACGAGTATATCTCATCAACTGGCCCGCGGAGCACATTCAGGACTCTCCCTCCCTGTAGAAAAAGAAACTCCCCGAAACTGTAACATTTCGGGGAGCTCCATCAATTCTATGTAATACCTTTATATTACTTCACATATTCGGCCAGGTCAGTCAGACGCATGTCACCCTTGCGCAGGAACGTGTCATGCATAGCGAAAGCAGCACTCAGACAATGGTGGGTATGACCACTGAATTTCTCGGCATACTTCAGGTAATCCTGCAGCATGGGACGATAGTCGGGATGAGCCACACGAATGAGTTCCTGAGCCTTCTGCATAGCGCTCTTGCCACGCAAGTCAGCCACACCATACTCCGTGATGACAGCATCGATGAAGTGACTGGTGTGATCCACATGCGAGCAGAAAGGTACGATACTACTGATTGCACCGCCCTTGGTCGTACTGCCACAGGTGAAGATACTCAGATAAGCATTGCAGGTAAAGTCAGCCGAACCGCCGATACCATTCATCATCTTCGTACCGCAGATCTTCGTACTGTTCACATGACCGTAGATGTCAGCCTCGATAGCCGTATTCAGCGAACAAACACCGATACGAGCAATCACCTCGGGACAGTTGCTTATCTCAGAGGGACGCAGCACCAGTTTGTCCTTGAAGAAATCCATATCACGGTAGATGCCCTTCAGACACTCGTTGGTGACAGTCAGTGAACAAGCAGAAGCGCTCAGCACGCGACCTTCACGCATCAGTTCCACAGGAGCATCCTGCAGCACCTCGGTATAGATATTGAAGTTGGGAACCTCGGGGCACTGGCCTAAGGCACCAAGTACAGCATTGGCACCACTACCTACGCCACTCTGCAAGTTCAGGAAACTGCTTGGAATCTTACCATTCTTCAGGTTAGCCAACAGGAAGTCAGCCACATTCTGTCCGATCTGGGTCGTGATAGGATCAGCATCCTTGAAAGCGCGAGCCTCATCTGGGATGTCACACTCCACAATACCGATGATACGATCTGCATCCACCTCCACGTAAGGCTTACCGATACGATCGCTTGCCTTCGTAATCATGATAGGCTTGCGGTAGGGATGATCCTCTATCTCATATACATCATGTATGCCCATGCAACTGGGATCATGGAACGCATTCAACTCGATGATGATGCCCTCGGTAGCCAAACGACATACCGTAGGACTGATACCACCTGCTGCCGTCAGATAGATATGAGCCTTGTTGCCCACCTTTTCGATAGCACAAGCCTCGATGATAGCCCAGTTGACATCACCCAAGTATCCCTGACGAATCTGTGTAGCCATGTTCGACAGGTTCAGGTCGCTGTAGGCCAGTTCATTCAGGTTGACATGCTTACGAAAATCAGGGTTCGTAGTGTAAGGTGCACGGAAATTGATAGCCTGTGCATTAGCGAGTGCACCGTCACAACTCTGTCCTGTACTTGCCCCCGTGAAGATGTTGATTTTGAAGGGACGTCCGGCCGCATGTTCAGCCTCTGCTTTCTTAGCAATCTCTGCAGGTACACTCTTGGCCACACCAGCAGGTGTGAATCCACTCAGGCCGATGGTCTGACCATTCTGAATCATTGCAGCCGCTTCAGCCGCAGTTAATTTTCTGAATTCCATTCGATAAAAAATAAGTGGTTTTTTATTTCGCGTGCAAAGGTACGATTAAGCGAAGGATTTGCCAAATTTCTGAGCAGCGAAGTCCAACAAAAATTTATTTTTGATTGGATGAGTCGCGAGGAAATTCGACCGAAGGTCAAATTTATTTGAGTATTTCCGCGCGTGAGTACCTTCGAGCGTAGCTCAGAGGTACGATTAAGCGAGCGAAATACCAATATTTATTTAGGAATTCTCTTTCCTCTTCCGTCCTGCATAGATACCATAGCCTGCCAACAGAAGGATGAGGAGGATGCCTGCAGTGTAGGCGATTGCCTCGGTGACATGCACGGTGCGGGGATCGAAAGAGAGGACGATGGTATGCTTCCCTGGTTGCAAGCGAATGGCACGCAATACGTAGTCGGCACGAGCAATGGGGGTATCCTGACCATCGACAGTACAAGTCCATCCTGGATAATAGATTTCGCTGAACACGAGGACACCCTCACGATTGGAATTGGCTTCGTAGGTGAGACGATTGGCTTCGTAACGGGTAAGTGTGATGGTGGCGGTACTATCGACAGCTCCTTCCACCTCGCCCAGCACGCTACGGAACTGCTCATCCACCACGGCAGTGTGACGGGGGTTGATACTGCGCAGTGAGGCTATCTCGGCATCTGCATCGGGGACATACTGCACTGCATCGACCCACCATGCGTTGCCCATGGCCCACGGATTGGGGATGGCAATGGGATCTCCCTCCTTGACTGGAAGAATGACGTAGCGGGTGTTGAGCATATTCAATACAGGGAAAAGGCTATCAGCGGGAGCTTCGGCCAACTGTCCCTGATGCTCGGATACGGCTTGCTTGACAGCTTGTATCTCAGGAACAAGGTGTTGCTCGATGAGTTCCTGATAACGGCGCAACTTGGCTGCATGATAGCCTCCTATGCTCTTGTGATAATAGGAAGTGGTGTTGTCATTGAAGGTGTTGACACTGAGGTTGAGTACCCTGTAATCGGGATCGGTGTCCTGAAGTATGGTTTCATCGGCCTGAGTGCGTGGGAAGGCTTTCTCGGTAGAACGTGGAACACAGAACATCCCATCGTTGAGATATCGCTTGTTGATACCCCACATATCGACGAGGCAGAGCAGGGTGATGCCAAGCACCATAGGAACGGCACGCATCTTTCCCCAACGATACAGAGCCATGAGGAGAGCACCCAGCAGAATGACAATGAGGCTACGCAGGGCGTCGGAGGTGAACATGGCACGACGCATCTGACTCATGTTGTCGAGGATGCCAGCGGCCATCTCCTGTGGTACGTAGCCTGCCTGTACGTACTGGTGCATATAGGCTGTGTCGCTCTGGCTGAGGTAGGAACCAAAAAAGACGTCGGGCAGAAGCCAGAAGAGGAGGCAGAAGCCACCTGTCACAGCGAGGGAGATGAGGAAGGGGCGACGGAACTCGGGGCTGTCCTTTCCCTCGATGAAGGTGCGCAATGCCATCATGGCCAGAAGGGGAATGGTGAATTCTGCAATAACGAGGATGGAGGCCACAGTACGGAACTTATCGTACATAGGCACATAGTCGAGGAAAAAGTCGGTGAAGCCCATGAAATTCTTTCCCCAAGAGAGGAGAATGCTGAGTACAGTGGCTGCAAGAAGACACCATTTCATGGGACCGCGCACGATGAGAAGGCCGAGGACAAAGAGCATGAGAACAAAGGCTCCGACATAGACGGGGCCGCTTGTGCCAGGCTGTTCTCCCCAGTATTGAGAGAAACCGCGATAGATGGGGGCATAGGTGGAATTGGCATGTTTCATGGCTGTCTCGTTGTTGGCCAATACATCGCTGGCTCCTCCCTTGGTGTTGGGTACAAGGAGTGTCCATGTCTCGCCGAGGCCGTAGCTCCAGGCAGTAATATAACTACGCTCGAGACCGCTACTGGTTTGATCTGCAGGGTCCTTGGTTTTCTGGGTGAGTTCACTCTTGCCACGCATACTCTCTTTGCTATACTCCCAGGTGTGATAGAGGTTGGAAAGATTGACGCACACGCCCAGTATTCCACCCACAGCAAAGGAGGCGGTGCCCAGCATCCATTCGCGCAACTGATGCTGACGCAGGGCCTGGAGGAAGAAGGCAAGAGCCATGAATCCGATGACGAACAGGAAATAATAGGTCATCTGTACATGGTTGGATAGTATCTGGAATGCGGTGAAGATACCTGTGACTACGAGTCCCTGTAGATAACGTCCGCGATAGCAGAGTACCATTCCTCCTATCGTGGGAGGGATGAAGCAGAGGGTGAGAAGCTTCCAGATATGCCCTGCTGCGATGATGATGAAGTAGTAGCTACTGAAAGCCCATAGTACGGCTCCGAGGGCTGCCATCCAACTACGGAAATCGAAGGCACGAAGGAAGATATAGAAGCCGAGAAGCATCATGAAGACGTAGGCTGCCACAGTGGGGAGTCCTAACTGATAGAAGGTCTCCATACGCCCGAGAAGTTCGGTACTGGGATAGGAGGGACTCATCTGATAGGTGGGCATTCCACTGAAGAGGGTGTTGGTCCAACGTGTACGCTCTCCGTTGTGTTCGGCTCGATACTGAGCCATCTCCACACCACTACCTACCGCAGCGTCGTGGTCCTGACCTGTAAGTACCAGACCATCGCGGATGGGAACAAAGAAATAGGCGAGGCTGACTGCCACAAAAAACAATATGGCACAGAGGTCGGGGAGCAGTTGGCGCCATGTGGACCGAGTGGGGAGAAGATGTTTCATTATTTTGAATATTTATTATGTCGAAAAAATAACTCCCCGCCTTTGCGGGGCGAGGAGCTGATTCAGTCTTGCTTGTAAGAGACAATTGCTTACTTACGCAGACCCAATGCCTTGATGATGGCACGGTAGCGATTGATGTCGCGACGCTTCAGATAATTGAGGAGGGCACGACGCTTACCTACCAAACCAGTAAGGGCACGCTCGGTGCTGTGGTCCTTGCGATTTTGTTTCATGTGCTCAGTGAGGTGAGCAATACGGTAGGTGAACAATGCAATCTGGCTCTCTGCACTACCTGTATCGGTAGTACCCTGGCCATACTGAGCAAAAATCTCTTGCTTCTTTGAAGCTTCCAAGTACATAACTTTGAAATTTTAATTGTTAACTTGTTCGACGATCAGCAGCCTCTCTATGGCACTGTTTCGCGAATGTGGGCGCAAAGTTAGGGCCTTTTTTTCATCCGTGCAAATATTTCACGGAATTTTCATCGCATGAACACGCCTCTGATGACGAACCACAGATGAGAAAGAAGGGTTTGCCATTTCCCATAGTGAACCATCATGATACGCATCCGCTCGAAGAGGGAGGCTCGGTGATGTCGGGTGGTAAGCCCTTCGCTGAGGTAGTCGGTGAGGATGAGTCGGGTATTGATTATCCGCATCCTACGTCGCCCTACTCTACGCAAGAGACGGATACACCAGTCAAAATCGGCAGAGTAGTGGTACTGGAGATTGTAATGTTCCTCGCGTGCTATGTCGGTACGCACATAGAAGGACTGATGACAAACGAGCATTCCCCAACGAAAACTCTTCCAAGTGAGAGTTTCGGGCGCACGGAGACGGCGTGGACGAAGGTAATGCCCCTTCTGATCAACGAGGTCGGTCTGGCCGTAAAGAATGGCGGGGTTGTGGAAATCTCCCTTGATCCATTCCATCTGATACGTCAACTGCGAGAGGGTGTCTGTCGCATGAAGCATGTCCCCTGAATTAAGGAAGACAATGTAGTCACCCTGTGCCAACTGCAAAGCTTTATTCATCGCATCGTACAACCCTTCATCACGCTCGCACACGAGACGAATCTGATGTGGTTGCCGCGCATGTGTATTAGTCTCGACATAGCGTTGCACAAGGCGTATGGTACCATCGCTTGAGCATCCGTCGATAAGGAGGTGCTCGATATAGGGGTAATCCTGATTTGCTACGCTATCAAGGGTTCGCTGGAGCGTCTCAGCTGCATTGTAGGTGACGGTAGCGATGGTGAAAAGCGGACTATTCTGTCTCATAAACATGGATATATTGACGGGCTACGGCGACAGGATCGAACATAGCCCGAGCCTTTTCGATTGCTGCCTGACGCAGGTCGTGCTGAAGAACGTAGCGGATACCAAGTGCCAGATCCTCGGCATCGGCATAGCGTGCCACATAGCCATTGGAAAGGTGATCTATCATCTCGGGGATGCCTCCAGTACAGAATCCCACACATGGTGTTCCGCAGGACATGGCCTCGGCTATCACATTGGGGAGATTCTCGAAGAGCGAGGGGGTGACGAAGGCATCGACAGCAGCATAGAGTGTTGCCATAGAGGTTTCGTCGGCGACATAGGGGATGGAATGAAAACCTTCTCCCATCGGTGCTGATTGTCCTCCCACAACCACAACATCGGGTTTGTCGGAAAGGAGCGCGTAGGCTTGTTGTAAGAGATGGATGCCCTTGTCTGCATCGGTAACTTTTGCAGCCACGAAAAGGATGAGAGGACGGTCGAGGGGCAGATTCCAGTGACGTCGTGCCTCCTGCCGATCCATTGGATGGAAAGTGGAAAAATCGACAGGGTTGGGGATATGTTCTACACGCTGGCCCTGCGTGAGGGCACTGAGGCGTGCTCTGTCGGCAATCCAACGGCTGCACCCGACAAAGGTGAGCGACGAGGGAAGATAACATTCTTGCTTGCGATGGAAGACACGCCAGGAGAGATCATGAGCCGTGGAATGCATCAACAACGGACAGTCGTGGCAATGTTCCTGAAAGTGCTCGCAGAGACCGCTATGATGACAGATACCCGTGAAAGGCCACATATCATGCAGTGTCCACACTACTTTCTTTCCACTGGCTAAAATACGACGAATCTCTCCGAGCGAAAGGTAACCCTGATTGATCCAATGAAGGTGAATGACATCGGCCTGACGAAAGGCCTCAGTATGAATAATGTCTGTACCCGAACAAGCGATATCGACCTTCCATAGATTTCGGCGCGACAGGCCATTGGCGAGGAAAATGCGTAACCGTTCCCACAGAAAATGCCATCGGCTACATGATGCAGACAGGACTTGGGGTGAGGTGGTCTGTCTATGACACACCATCATACGTGCTTCCATGCCCTGTTTGTCCAAAGCCTGACAGAGACGGCGCGCTGCTATAGCGGCTCCTCCCACACACTCACTTGTATTCAGTATCAGGATTCTCATTTCTTAGGCTTGAGGAAAAGATAAAAACACCTCACCACTTTTCCCAAGAGGGTGTATCGGATACCCCAGTCACGAATAGCATTGGCAAAGGCAGCCTCGATGACAGGATCGGCCTGCGGATTCTCGCATCGCTGGAGTAGTAAGGGATGGGACAGGGGCGGACGATCGTATTCGTATCGCTGCAAAATATCGAAGGCAAGGAAATGGGTTCCACGATGCAAACCTACATTGCGAACCAATGTATGACCTGGGGTGAGACAAAGTCCGTGGGCTCGGTAAATGGCTATCTCCCAACACACATCCCATGGAATGGGGCTGCGGTCGAGATGTTGCAGACAAGGGAACACGCCTCCGTACTGCATACGGTCTGCATCGGAAGCATCCAGTCCGTCCATGGCCTCACTGCGCGACTGGTAATGCACGAAATGGCGTTCCCAACGATCGCGCCATGTCCCCCACCCCCATCCACTCATGTGAGGCGTAAAATAATAAGGTGTCTGAGTCTCCGAATCAGGTTTCATCAAGTCGAGATGGGTGAAGCCTGCCACGTGCATCACACGAGGTACATCGCGGTAGAGAGAGAACGCCTCGTCCATATACTGCAAGAAATAGGGCGAGGTGACAATATCGTCCTCGAGTACAATTATCGTATCGTGTCGCTGAAGGACATAGGACACACCCTGGATGATATTCTGCTCGAGATAAATATTGCGAGGCCGCTCGATAATCGTCATACTACGCAGGAGATGCTGCTCACCCACTTCCCTCAGATAGACTGAGTGGAGATAGTCACGAACATGGTTCACCCGACGCCACGAAGCCTCATCACGTCCTCCATCGGAGAAGACGTACAAGTCAGTGTCGGATGCCAAGGTATTGGCAAACAGGGCTTGCATCGTTGCACGGGTCGTGTCGAGACGGTCGTACACGAAAAGAGCTACTGGACTACTCATATTGCGCAAAATTATGAAAAAAAAATGGAACTTATACTTTTATTGATTAACTTTGCATTATTAAACATTACTTTAATCATGAATGTAGCAATAATAATCGCTGGAGGAGTGGGTAACAGGATGGGACAAAGTATCCCCAAGCAATTCATCAACGTGTATGATAAGCCAGTCTTGATGTACACGCTTGATGGTTTTGAAAAACATCCAATGGTGGATGCTATTGAAGTTGTCTGCATTGAGGGTTGGGAAAATGTGGTATGGTCTTATGCGAAGCAATACAACATCACAAAACTAAAATGGATAACCAAAGGTGGGGTGTCTGGGCAGGAGTCTATCAGAAATGGCGTTTTCAATTTGGAAGACAAATGTAATAAGGATGATATCATTATTATCCATGATGGGATTCGTCCATTGGTTGATGCAGAAGTTCTTACGGATGTAATCAACAAGGCTCAGAAATACGGAAATGCAGTCACATCCATGCCCTACAATGAACAAATATTTGTTGTAAACAAAGAGGACGAAACGACAACAACACAATTCATACCAAGAGAAACAATAAGACGAGTATCTACCCCCCAAGCTTATCAGTTTGAGCTTCTTGACAATAAATATCACGAAGCGTTCGAAAAGGAAATAGGCATCTATGGGTCACACTATACGAACACTATGATGGTAGAACTTGGAGTCCGTCTTCATTTTGCAGCAGGTAGTGACAAAAACATCAAACTCACGACAAAAGATGATTTAGAAATATTCAAAGGGTACATTTCAAGAGAAAAATAAACGAAAAGATAGTATTCACGTAAATATGATATTGAATAGAAAGCACCCTCTCTACCAGGAGGATATAAGAAATATATTGAGGATCAATGATATTGACGTCATTTTCGGAAAGACCTTTCTCATCACAGGTGCAACAGGAATGATCGGTGTCATGTTGATAGATGCATTAATGGCATTGAAGGATGTAAAAGTGATAGCCATAGGCCGCTCCGTAGACAAGGCTAAGTCAAGATTGGGAGCATATTTCTCGAATTCAAATTTTGAGTTTATTGAACACGATGTTTGTCAGAAATTACCTGAGAATATCAAGGTTGATTACATCATCCCTATGGCGAGCAATACTCACCCTTTGGCATATTCTAAGTATCCAATAGAAACAATAATGGTCAACATAAAAGGCGTTGAGCACGCGCTGGACCTTGCAGACAGATGTAATGCTATGGTAATATATACCTCCACGAATGAAATATATGGTGATGCCATTGGAGATGAAGACTTTACAGAAGACTATAATGGTAGATTAAATCTTTCTAACGCCCGTGCCTGTTACAACGAGTCCAAACGCACGTCTGAAGCCCTGTGTCAATCGTATATCGCAGAACATGGCACAAAGGTGAAAATTGTTCGTCTGAGTAGAATCTTTGGCCCTACGATGTTGGAAAACGATTCAAAGGCTTCGTCTCAATTTATAAAAAAGGCTCTTGCCAGTGAGGATATTATCTTGAAAAGCAAAGGTGACCAATATTTTTCATATACGTATGTTGCTGATGCCGTGGTAGGCTTGTTGACAGTCCTTTTGAAAGGAGAAATTGGTTGCGCATACAATGTAAGTAGCGAAAAAACGAATATGCATCTAAAGGATTTTGCTCGACTCTGTGCGCTGAATTGTGGAAAAAACGTCATTTTTGAACCACCTTCGGAAATTGAGAAAAAAGGATTCTCGATTGCAAATCGGGCAATTCTCACAAATAATCGTATCAAAAGTTTGGGATTTAATCCAATCTATGAAATGGATGATGCTATAAAAAGAACTATAGAAATCTTGCGCTAATATATCACATCTCTTAAATAGAAAGTGTGTGTGTCTCCAAAAGGACCAATAGTACGGATTCCAACTATTGTAAAACACAATCAATCTATACCAGTTTCACTTTATAGAAAGCCGCATGTCCCTTGCGTTTTTCCATAGGAGGTAATTGTAAATAGTCTCCATACAGATCGCAAAGATACTGTTCAGGGTGTGCGGGCGCAGTAAATTCTTCCCCCTCGAAAAGAATCTTACTTGTCGGGAAAATAGTATCAGCTCTATGCATAATTCCATATCCGTTGGTTTCGATGGTATTGCTGAAATAGGTCTTGCACGGCAATAGCTGTTGAGCAACCCTCCAGATAAATGCACACAAGATTCTTTTGCCTCCAAACCCAAATAATTCAGCCACAGAACGCCATGAATAGGTATGTTGTTGCTTCAATATCGCATTGGCACGACAGTATTCCTTTACTATTTTTTTGCAAAATTGATGTGATACATCAGGATACGGTATCATTGGGAATATATCTACAAAAATCCCTTTCTGATAATTTCTCCGAAAATCATCACCAAACTCAACAATCAGGGAATTCATATCACGTACCTTGACAATAGGAAGCCGGCATGAGGGATCGGTATCCATCGTCTGCACAAACAATCCATCAGGTAAATCTCTTTTTGCAGCTTCAACAAAACGAGGTAAGTCATCTTTGCGCATTGCAATGTCGATGTCGTCGTCCCAGGGTATGAAACCCTGATGACGTACGGCACCAAGGCAGGTCCCTCCATCGAGCCAGTACTCTATGCCATTCTTTTCACATACATCTTTAATCGCACATAATATTTCCAGTTCCTTGTGCTGAAGTTCTGAAAGATGATCCTGAAGGTATTTTTCAAGATTATTCATATTCATATCAGAATTTATTTATATTCGATTACATGATTCCATCGCCCGCTCAACCAAGGTACACGCTCGAAATATGGTACGAACCAAGCACAAAGGCCCAAAATGACGGGAATTAGGAATATTGTTTCGTCGGGGCGGCCATAAATGCTACGCCCAAAACTCAAATGTAAGAACTTGCTGAAATACAACAGGGGATAATGGCACACGAAAAAGACCATGGAATGCTCCCCGATAAAATTGATGACTGGAATACGGGGCAAGGGAAGCGTGAGCAACACGCCTGCCAAGCCACAGAGAATCATGGTCGTGTTGATTATCGTGGGTAAGAAATCACCTGTGAATCGGTTGTTGCTCATCGTATATTCTCCGTGCCATAGCACATTGGCTGCCGCAAAGGCAAGCACCATGGCACACGAAACCATGCGCATAGCACGCGCTCCAAACTGATTCATCAACCTATGCCATACGCGACCAAGATAGAAAAAGAATACGCCCATGAATACGTTGTTGAGACTCATCCATAGAGGATTTCCCCATTTCCACATAAAATAACTAAGCAAGGGGAATCCGAGAACAATCCAATGTACATAACGTATTTTCTCGATGTAATGAACCATCAGATAAGCTATAAAAAACGAGAAGAGGAACCACACTGGGGTATTGCCATAAAAGGAACTGTTTTCCCATACGTGTGACCATTCGAGAGGTTCTACGGGTTCATGATAGCGATGAATGAGAAAAGGCAGAAAGAATGCATACAGAGCGTCTCCTATCAAACCGCAAGTAAGATAGGGAACCAGCAAACGACGCACACGATCAAGAATGTAGGCACGTGAATTACCCGCAACCGATTTGCAGAAATATCCGGCTTTGAAAAAGAAGAAACTCATGAAAAAGAAACTCCATTCCATGACGAGACGCCACCACTCCTGTTGAGCTTCACCAGTGAACTGCATAATGTGGAGCATCACCATGCGTAAGATACAGAGCCCACACAAAAAATCAAAAGCGTGATTACGTTCCTTCATGGCCTGACATCTTGATTAGAAGCATCTTTTTGCAACCGATCCACCAACGTGTCGCTTTTTCCGCTCACCACCTTGCGACAAAACATCTTTCCACTTGCACGCAGACGATTGTAGTCATCTATCTCCATCACTTGTATCACAGGATCGTAGTCGATGAAATGCAGAGGGGTAAGGGCTGCCAAACCGGGATATGCGCCCTCGGTGAGAATACAACGAGGCGCCCAATACGGATCGTTGAAAGCAATGCTCTGGATGAGGGTTTCAGCTGGGCAGAAGCTATCACGGAAATATGCTATCACTTCCCTTTGAGTATGATAGGACTCACACAAAAAGGCAGCCAACTCCTGTGAAATACACCACCAAGCGCTACCTTTGAACAAACGCCACTGCTTGCCTTCCACCATGAAACGGAATGGCTTGCGTATGCCAAAAGCACGTCCCATCTTCCTACGCAAGATAGCCCAACGACGATGGCGGCTGAAAGGACGGGCTGTCTCGTATTGAGTACGCTGAGCCGCACTAAGCAAGGGAGTATCCATGCAAAAACCCTGCAAAAACTCCTTCTCAGGTTGAGTCTCCAACCACTCTGTGATCTGGCCTGGGGTCCATAATGGATAATCCATTCCACTGAGGAAAAAGATACGGTCGAAATGAATGGGGAACCGAACTGCCTCGCTGAGAAGATTCATCTGATACTCCACCTCTACCATCGTTCCCCATACCACATCGACACGCTGAGAAATGAAATGTACGTGAGGATTAGTAATAATACGAGTGAACTGGGACAAGTCGGATTTCAGATCGATATGCACAAAAAACTCTGCATCGGTATGCAATGCATCGATGAGACGCTTCAACTGAGGCGCATCGATGTGGGCTGAGATGAGATATGCGATGTTCATACCTTATGATGTATTAGATACCCCCAACTCTCGCGCAAGATACGGGCTCTGCACATCCACATGAAACCCAAATACAAGGCAAAAGCCAGCACGACCTTGCTACAGAGAAGCAACCACAAGTTTTCTATGGGACGGGTGATCCACCATGTGATAACCATCGCAATGATACTGACCAAAAGGAAGGGGAGTACATCGGACAAGGCAGAGAATAGCCGCAGACCAATAAGACGCCATGCGAAATACTGCCACACGAACAGCCACACGACATTGATAAATATGAAACAGCCCACCATGGCATACACGCCATAGGGACGCATCAGTACAAGTCCAACGAGAATGAGTGTACTCTGAACGAGAGTACACCACATATTTATCTGACTTCGTCCCTGACTGATAGTCATCTGACTATAAAGGGTAAGCAAGGGAAAAATTGCTCCATATATACAAATGAGAGACAACAGACCTGCGCTTTCTTCCCATTTCGGTCCTGCAATGAGGAGAAGAAACTCACGCGCGATAAGTCCTATCCCCAACAAACAGGGAAAAGAGACGAAGGAAACAAAACGGAGCATTTTGCGAAAGACCTGACGATAGCGATCCGAATCCTCTCGCACCTGAGACAAGACAGGTTGGGCAACTCCCGTGAGCATCCCGTTGATAGTGTTGGATCCCATATCATTCCATTTACGGGCCGTGCCATACACTCCCGCTGAATAATCTCCGTAGAACTTGCCCAAGAGAAATCCGAAGGCATTGCTGCTCAGATTGTTTACAATATTGGTAAGCAACAACTTCCAGCTAAAGCCAAACATCCGCCATGCAGGACGGAAATCGATATGCAACGAAGGACGCCACGGAGAATAGCACCAATTCATAAGTGCCACCACCGTGATGAAAAGTATTTGCTGTGTGGCCAATCCCCAATATGCCATTTTGCACCATGCCATGCCTACCCCAACCAATCCGGAAACGATGAGCGAAGTGATAGCTATGATGCAACTCTCCCTGTTCATGAGATGAATGAAGAGATAAGCCCGTTGTACGGTGCCCCAACTGCTGATAAAAAAGCCCAGGAACAGATAGCGGCTTAGAGGCAAGAGGTCGGGATCGTTGTAAAACCTTGCAATCAATGGGGCGCACGCATACAAGACAAGATAGAGCAGAGCGGAAATGCCAATATTGAACCAGAAGACGGCATTGTAATCGTTGTCAGATGGATTGCGTAAGTTACACAACGCTGCTGTGAAACCACTCTCTTGCAATGTACTCGCAAGATTGGCAAATACCATCAGCATCGCGATCTTTCCATAGTCCTGAGGAGTGAGCAACTGAAGCAGAACAATGCCGAACAATGCTCCTATCAGTTGCACCATGCCGTTGTTCAAGCCTCCCCAGAGGAAGCCTTTCGCAGCCTTATCTTTCAGCCCTTGCCTCACGGAGCGGGAAAAACGATTATCCTACCTGACTTCCACCCTTCACGTCATCGAGGGTAGTGGTCACGCTCAAGTTGCCATTGTAGTTGACAGCACTCAATATCATACCACAACTCTCCTCGCCCATCATCTTGCGTGGAGCCAAGTTGGCAATGAACAATACACGCTTTCCCACCAATCGCTCAGGCTCGTACCATTGTGCGATACCACTCAGAATGGTTCGATCGGTACCCGAACCATCATCAAGGGTAAACTTGAGAAGTTTTTTGCTCTTTTTTACTTTCTCACATGCCTTGACCAGACCGACACGGATATCGAGTTTCTCAAAGTCCTCAAAGGGGATGTTCTCCTTCACAGGGGCAGCCTTGTATGAAGCGGCTTCATTGGCTTTGACTGTATCCTCCAATTTCTTGATTTGAGCCTGTACAACATCGTCCTCTATTTTGCTGAAGAGGAGAGAGGGTTGCGCCAATTGTTTACCTGTAGGTAACAAATCGGTCTGTCCCAAACACTCCCAACTGAAGGTATCCATATTCAGCATCTCGCGGAGACGCTTGCTGCTGAAGGGAAGGAATGGTTCGAAGGCGATGGCTAAATTGGCCGTCAACTGCAAACTAATGTATATAATCGTTTTTACTCGTTCTGGATCGGTCTTGATCACTTTCCAAGGTTCACAGTCGGCAATGTATTTGTTACCGATACGAGCCAAATTCATAGCTTCCTTCTGTGCCTCACGGAACTTGAAATTTTCTATCAGATTCTCCAAACGTGACTTCACATCACCGAACTCAGCCAAGGTCTCACGGTCATATTCGTTCAGTTCACCGCAGGCAGGTACCAATCCGTCGTAATATTTCTGGGTCAATTGAAGTGCACGATTCACGAAATTACCATAGATAGCCACCAACTCATTGTTGCAACGTGCCTGGAAATCGGCCCAAGTGAAATCATTGTCCTTCGTTTCGGGAGCATTGGCAGTGAGTACATAGCGCAACTCATCCTGACGATTGGGCAGTTCCTCGAGATATTCGTTGAGCCATACAGCATAGTTGCGACTGGTGGAAATCTTGTTGCCCTCCAGATTGAGGAATTCATTGCTCGGAACATTGTCGGGGAGAATGTAATCGCCATGCGCCTTGAGCATAGCAGGGAAAACAATGCAATGGAATACGATATTGTCCTTGCCAATGAAATGGATGAGACGCGTCTCAGGATCCTTCCACCATGTTTCCCAATTCCCCCACTCGGGATGATTGTCGCACAATTCTTTTGTATTGCTGATATAGCCTATGGGAGCATCGAACCACACATAGAGTACCTTTCCCTCGGCTCCCTCTACCGGAACAGGAATTCCCCATTCGAGGTCGCGGGTGACAGCACGTGGACGGAGGCCTCCATCCAACCAACTCTTGCATTGTCCGTACACATTGGGACGCCATTCTTTGTGATCCTCCAGAATCCATTTCTCCAACCAAGGCTGATCCTTGTCCAGAGGTAGATACCAATGTTTTGTCTCACGCTTCACCAAGGGATTGCCTGTTTCAGCATTGTAGGGATTGATGAGTTCTTCGGGACTCAGCGTGGCACCACATTTCTCACACTGGTCGCCATAAGCCTCAGGTGCATGGCAACGGGGGCACTCGCCTCGTATGTTACGGTCGGTAAGAAAATGCCCTGTCTGTTCGTCGTAGAACTGTTCGCTTACCTGCTCTATGAACTTTCCCTCATCGTACAACTTACGAAAGAAATCACTTGCCAACTTATGGTGTGTTTCACTGGTCGTACGTGAATATACGTCGAAAGATATACCAAACTTCTGAAAAGAGTCTTTGATGAGATTGTGATAACGATCCACTACATCCTGTACCGAAATGCCCTCCTTACGTGCACGGATAGTGACAGGCACTCCATGTTCGTCGCTACCTCCTACAAAGAGCACCTCGCGTTCCTTCAGACGCAAGTAACGCACATAGATGTCGGCTGGCACATATACACCTGCCAAATGCCCAATATGAATAGGGCCATTGGCGTAGGGCAACGCTGTGGTCACTGTCGTTCTCTTGAATTTCTTGTCCATATCTTGATTTTTAGAGTATTCTATCGTGCGAAGATACGATAATGTGAGCGAAGCACAAAAAATATAGGTGCCAAATCTCTCTAAAATGTAGTGTTATGCAATTGCGACTCTCTCAAAGCCCTTCATCGGAGTTATCTCACGCCGAACAAACGGATGTAATTGTGCGTCATCTGTTCGCACAACTCTTCCACAGGAATATGGAGTATGTGAGCAACCTGAGCATAGAGATCTGACACAGGACGTGGTTCATCGTCACTCTCAAGCAAAAGACGATCGAAAGGGCAACACAGAAGACTCTCCTCGTTAAAATGAAAGCCGAAGGAGACATAGAATCCCTTGTCGAGCAACGTGTTCAACTGGGTAGGTTTCCCACGGAAACCATGGAAAATCCAAGGTTGTATGGTCTTGCATTCACGACGGAGGGCTAACACCTTGTCGATAGAACGGACACAATGCAAAATGAGAGGCAAGCGATACAACTCACTGTATCGAATCATTTCGCGAAACACAATCAACTGCCATTCGCATGGAGTATCACACACCTTGTCCAAACCGCATTCACCGATGGCGAAAACCTTGTCCACATTCTGTTGCCAATGCAACCGAAACGTTTCCAAAGAAGCCGCTGGGTCAGTGATGTTCCATGGATGCACGCCGAGGGAGTCTCTATCCTGAAGCAAAGCGCAAGTGTCGGAAGAGGATGTATGATGGGTATGGAAGTCGGTGTATATCATGGTACAGGGTCGTAACCATGACCACCCCAGGGATGACAACGCAGTATGCGTCGCATAGCAAGCCACAATCCTTTCAGAGGGCCATACTTTCGTAGTGCTTCGATGGCATATTGGCTACAAGTGGGTGTATAGCGGCACGAAGGAGGCGTAAACGGAGAAATACACCGCTGATAGAAATAAATAGGCAAGAGAAGAAGAAAGGTGAAGAATTTACGCATTTTCCTGAATACGAGAAAGAAGATTCTTTACCTTTTCGGTCACTATATCGGAAGGGTAGAGATCGTCACTGAGCCACAGAAAGGCAATGTCCAACCCAGAAGAAGAAAGCAGGTTGCGATTGAGTCTGTACGCCTCCCTTATCTGCCTTTTCACTCGATTGCGCTTTACAGCCCTCTTGAAATGTCGTTTGGATACTGAAACGAGAATGCGGTTCTCGGGTGTATCGCTATGACGGAAGACGACTCGAACAGGATAGGCGGCATAGGATCGCTGGCCTCCTTGAAAGAGGTCATCAATGGCTTTTTTACTACAAAGCCGTTCCGACTTGTCGAAGGTATTCCTCACAAGCAAGGGAATAAAAGAAATGTTATTTTTCCCCGTTCACTGAGGCAATATAAGCACTCAGCGCAGCCGTCATGCTGGGATAACGCTCGGTTGGAGCCTCCAGATCGAGACGAAGACCCGCATCTTTCGCAGCTTGTGCCGTAGCGGGACCGAAGGTGGCCAAGCGAAGATTCGTCTGATCCAACTTGGGGAAATTCTTGGTAAGTGCATTCACTCCAGAAGGACTGAAGAGTACTACCATATCGTAGTCAAACTTCTCTTTGGCTGAGAAATCGTTGCTCACGGTGCGATACATCACGCCCTCGGTATGTTGCAAATTGTTCTCTTCCATGAGTTGGGCCACCTCTTCGTTGTGTACCTCGCTGTGAGGGACGAAGAAGCGTTCTGTATTATGCTTGAGCATGGCAGGAAGGACATCATCCATCTTTCCTGTTGCTCCAAAGAAAATCTTACGTTTGCGGTATTGGACATACTTTTGGATGTACAACGCTACAGTCTCCGTAATGCAGAAATACTTCATTGTCTCTGGAATGGCTATTCTCATCTCTTTGCAAAGACCGAAGAAATGATCAATGGCATGACGTGAGGTAAAGACTACTGCTGTATGACTGAGAATATCTATCTTCTGCTTGCGAAACTCTTTCGGGGTGAGACTCTCGACCTTGATAAAAGGACGAAATACAATCTCCACTCCAAACTTCCGAGCAATATCAAAATAGGGGGATTTCTCCGAGGTAGGTTGTGGCTGAGAAACCAAGACTTTCTTTATCATTTATCCATTTTTTTTCAAACAAAAGAACCCATCACCCGAACAAAAATATACCAACATATTAGAAGGGGCATCAATTCCAGCGCGCAAAAGTACACAATTATTTGAAATGTACCATAAAAATCAGGGAAAAAGATTTGCTTAGTGTGATATAACAGCATGATTTTGGGTGATATCAGTAACAAAGCGGACATCCACAAGACCACTTGAAAGGGTACTGATAGATAGAGGATGGAGGCAAGGAGAAGAACGCTAAATACAGTTTCCAAAAATAGGACTTTTGTATATATTTTTTGCCACAATGTGCATTGGGTCCAAGTGAAAAATACACGATTTATCATCCAGTATAGTATTACACGAAATACCATGGTTGCAGAGAGGCACACCGAAAGAATGCCCCACACGATATAAGAGGAATGAGCACCTGTCGTTTGAGCTGTCAGATCGGGAAAAACCAACACAGCGGACAACGCAAATGCGACACTGGGAAAGATGAGAAATAGCAGTTTGTTGCGATTTGCTATCTCTCGTCCACCCAAGCGAAACAAAATGATAAGCAGAGCCGCCATCAGGATAAAGGCGATGACAACTCCATCTTCTTGTGCAAATGAATTTACGATGCGCTGAGAATAAAGGCCGGAAGGGCGCACTGTGAGTTCGGGATGCAAAAGGCTATCTCCTGCAAAGAAACTCTCTCGGTAAAGCGGAGGAATCGTGTAGGTGGTATCAGGCAGGGGCTCTATCATATTGATGCCAACTTGCGCACCTCCTCATCCCAAAGTGGAGTGCTCAAAGCCAAATCTACTGCCTCCTGTGCCGTGCGAGCCACACGCCAGATACCCGTATGCATTGTGCGCAGGAAATTCTTGTCTGCCGCCTGTTTCATCATCTGCAGGAAGGGATCATAATATCCCTCTACATTGAGGATGATGATGGGCTTGAGATACAGTCCCAACTGTTTCCAGATAATCAGTTCTGTGAGTTCAGCCAAGGTGCCGCACCCTCCCGGGAGTATAATAGCGGCATCACTCATGTCAGCCATCTTCTGTTGACGGATGTGCATGTCAGTTGTCTCCACGATTTCCGTCATCCCGGGATGCACCCATCCTTCCTGGATCATAAAGGTGGGAATCACGCCCACGGCCTGACCGCCCCGTTCGAGACAGCCGTCCGTAGTAGCACGCATCAAGCCAAAGCGCCCAGCCCCATTGATGAGCCGGATGCCTTGCTCAGCGAGGATTTGGCCCAGACGACGTGCTTCATCAAAATAGCATTGATCTATCTGGGCACTGCTTGCACAATATACACAAATGCTTTTGATTTCGTGCATCATGAAAAGAATGTCTTGCGAATCAAATCCACATAGTCCAACTTTTCCCAAGTGAAGAGTTCCACTTCGAGTGTCTTTTCTCCTCCATTGTACATGGAATGGAAAGTCTTCTTCACCAGACGCGGTTCGCGCCCCATGTGACCATAGGCAGCCGTTTCTTCGTAGATGGGATTACGTAATTTCAGACGTTGTTCTATCTGATAGGGCGTCAAGGGAAATATCTGTGCGATTTTCTGTGCGATTTCACCATCAGAGCACTTCACATGGGATGTGCCATAGGTATTGACGTAAATGCTTACAGGCTGTGCAACACCAATCGCATAGCTCAACTGCACCAGCATTTCATCTGCAACACCTGCAGCCACCATATTCTTGGCGATGTGACGTGCTGCGTATGCAGCCGAACGATCCACCTTCGAAGGATCCTTCCCACTGAATGCACCACCACCATGAGCACCTTTTCCACCGTACGTATCTACGATAATCTTTCGGCCTGTGAGTCCTGTATCTCCATGAGGTCCGCCTATGACAAACTTCCCGGTAGGATTAACATGATACGTAATCTGCCCATCGAACAGATTGCGTATCGACTCATCGTGGATGCTCTCCTTCACACGAGGCACCAGAATATGGATGACATCGTGCCTGATTTGTTGGAGCATGGCCTCGTCCGATGCAAACTCATCATGCTGGGTACTCAATACGATAGTGTCAATACGCACAGGGTGATTCGCGTCATCGTATTCAATAGTCACCTGACTCTTGGCATCAGGACGGAGGTACGTCATTACTTTTCCTTCCCTGCGGATAGCTGCCAGTTCGACCAGTAATCGATGTGCCAGATCGAGGCTCAGAGGCATATAGTTCTCCGTTTCGTTGGTAGCATAGCCGAACATCATACCCTGATCACCTGCGCCCTGTTGCTCCAGCGTCTCACGCAACACACCACGGCTGATGTCGCCACTCTGTTCGTGAATGGAAGAGAATACGCCACAGGAATTACCTTCAAACATGTACTCGCTCTTGGTATAGCCAATACGGTTGATCACTTCACGTGTGACACGTTGCAAGTCGATGTAAGCCTTGGTCGTGATTTCACCAGCCAGAACGACCTGGCCCGTAGTAACCAATGTTTCACAAGCCACTCTGGACTGGGGATCGAATGCCAGCAACTTATCCAAAATAGCATCACTGATTTGGTCGGCCACCTTGTCGGGATGGCCTTCTGAGACTGACTCAGAGGTAAACAAATAACCCATAATTACTTTTTTTAGTTAAAAACAATATTTATGGGGAAAGAAATCGGGCAGGATGCATGACAAGCAGGATTTCTCCCGACTTGTCGTTTTAGCATTTTTTTCTGTGGTTGCAAGCAGCCCAAATCTATCCACATCAAATTCGCGGGCAAAGGTACGACGAAGTGAGGAAAGCGCAAAAGAAATGATTATTTATTTTCATTTCCGAGTGCGATTTTTTTTGAGCATCAGTTCATGTTTACATTTCCCACCCTATTTCTTTCAAGGGAAGGAGCACGAAGTCACGTTCCAGCATACGAGGATGGGGGATGACGAGATCTGGATCCTGAATTTTCCAATCATCATACAGCAGCAGGTCGATGTCTATCACCCTGTCCTGATACTGCCCGTTTACACTCTTCTGGGTGCGTCCCATTTGCAACTCTATGTCGCGCGTTGTTTCGAGACACTGTCGTGGAGTTAAATCCGTTTCGATGGAAGCCACGGCATTGAGAAAAAGATTTTCGCTCAGGAATCCCTGCGGAACAGTCTCCATGAAAGACGATACGCGCGTCACCTTTCCCACCTTGTCAGCAAGGAGCAAGAGAGCACGATTCAGGTTTTTCTCCTTGTTTCCTATATTTGTCCCCAACCCGACGTAGAGCAAGTGCATCTACTTAGTCTTGGAGAATCAGCATAGCATCGCCAAAAGTGCCAAAGCGGTAGCGATGTTCATGATCACTCTCATTGAAGCGTAAGGCCTCCTTGTAGGCTTTTATGATCAGATCATATCCTCCGAAGGCACAACTCAGCATTAGCATTGTGCTGAATGGCAGATAGAAATTTGCGATCATGGCATCGGCCAAGTGGAAATCGTATGGAGGGAAGATGAATTTATTGGTCCATCCGTCAAACTCCTTCAGTTTTCCATCAGCACTGACAGCAGTTTCCAGGACTCTCTGCACGGTTGTTCCCACAGCCACCACCTTGCGTCCTTCGGCCTTGGCTGTATTGACAAGTCTGCAGGCTTCAGCCTCGACATGCATCTCCTCGCTATCCACCTTGTGCTTGGTCAGATCCTCGACGTCTATCTCACGGAAATTCCCAAGTCCGCAATGCAGGGTGACATACGCCATTTCCACCCCCTTTATCTCCATCATCTTCATGAGTTGGGGGGAGAAATGCAATCCTGCCGACGGAGCAGTCACGGCACCTTCTACTTGAGCTATTTCGCTGATGCACTGAAACTCTTCCATATCCTCGGGTCGTGCATCTCGGCGAAGAATATCCTTGGGAATGGGAGACTCTCCCAATGCATCCAGCGTGCGCTTGAAAGCCTCATACGGACCGTCATACAGGAATCTCAGGGTTCGGCCACGACTGGTGGTATTGTCTATCACCTCTGCTACCAAGGAATCATTCTCCCCAAAATACAATTTGTTGCCAATTCGTATCTTCCGTGCCGGATCCACCAGCACATCCCACAGATGCATATTACGATTCAACTCCCTGAGCAGGAAAACCTCTATCTTGGCCCCTGTCTTCTCCTTATTGCCATACAAGCGTGCAGGGAAGACCTTCGTGTTGTTGAACACAAAGACATCCTTCTCGTCAAAGAACTTCAAAACGTCGCGGAACGACTCTCTATGCTCTATCACTCCGCTCTTGGCATGAATGACCATCAGACGACAATCATCACGGAAAGGAGTTGGATACTGGGCAATACGATCTTCTGGCAACTTGTACTTGAATTGGGAAAGTTTCATTATATCCTTATGTATTTATGTGTTATTATCAGTTATGTTCTATAGTCTGTTTTTCGAGCCACTCCGGGAAATCCTCCACTCGCATGCAATCCTCCACTCGCACTTCTCCCACTCGTGTCCTGCAGAGGGCCGTCAGGTGCGCGCCACTGCCCAATGCCTGCCCGATATCACGAGCCAATGCACGGATATAGGTTCCTTTGCTGCATACGACACGAAGCACCAGCTCCATTTTCTCGGCATCAAAGCGGACAATCTCTATCTCGTCAATTACCAGCACCTTGGGTTGGAGATCTACCTCTTTTCCCTTTCGTGCCAATTCATAGGCTCGCTTTCCATCCACCTTACATGCCGAGAACGAGGGGGGAATCTGTTCTATCCGTCCCATGAACCGGGGTAATGTTTCCTGAATGAGGGAAAGTGTGATATGCTCCGTAGGATAGGTGGCATCTATCGGCTTCTCCAAGTCGTAGGACGGGGTAGTAGCTCCCAGTTGTAGCGTGGCTACATATTCCTTGGTAAGCGCCTGCAATTCATCAATGCGCTTCGTGCTTTTGCCCGTACATATTGTCATCACTCCTGTAGCAAGCGGATCCAGCGTACCAGCATGTCCCACCTTCAGTTTCTTGACACCTAATTTCTGGCACAGCTGCCAACGGATCTTGGCCACCACATTGAATGATGTCCACGTCAACGGCTTGTCAATATGTAGGATA
>DCHV01000099.1:3215-3354 GCA_002314945.1 Prevotellaceae bacterium UBA1743 | reverse complement strand
CCCCTTCTTCGAAATTCACGATGATGTACTTTTCTGTATTCTATCACCACAAACTGGCCACAACGAGCAACGCTCCTACCACAAGACAGTAGGCACCGAAATAGATGAGTTTACCTTTCTTTACGATATCTATCATCCA
>DCHV01000099.1:2163-3210 GCA_002314945.1 Prevotellaceae bacterium UBA1743 | reverse complement strand
TTGCATGCGGCACATCCGCTCAGGAAGGCTGCTATGAATCCTACTGCCAATGCCGATGTGGAAATACCGCTCACCTCGGCCACGGCAGGTTCCTTCATTGCATCCAGAATGTCCAGCAACGCCTCTCCCAGGATGGGAGGTATCACCATCAGAAAGGAGAACTGAGCAAGTTTTGCCTTGTTGTTGCCCAAGAGCAATCCTGTGGCAATCGTACTTCCCGAGCGGCTCAAACCAGGCAATACAGCTACCGCCTGTGCTACGCCTATCAGGAATGCGTCCTTCACTCCGATGGTTTCCTTCTGACGTGGATGCGCATAATAACTGAACGTAAGCAGACAGGCAGTCACGATCAGACAGATGCCTACGACCAGCAATCCGCTTCCGAAGATCTCTTCCACATAATCCTTGAAGAAGACTCCCACGATTCCTACGGGAATCATACTTACGAGGATAGCCAATGCATATTTGCGTTCCTCGTTCCACAATGGGGCTTTCATGTCAAATATGCCACGCAGCAACCATACAATCTCCTTCCACAGGATGACCAGCGTGCTGAGCACGGTAGCTACATGCACGGCAATCGTGAAAGACAGGTTGCTCTCTCCATCCACACCGAAGAGATACGAAGCCACCGTCAGATGTCCGCTACTGCTCACGGGCAGATATTCTGTAAGCCCCTGGAGAAGGCCCAATAGAAATGCTTGCAACTCGCTCATCACGCCTCTTCTTTACGATTCTTCGGAGTATGCATGATAGCATACATGATAAAGACAAAACCCACAAAGCACACTACAGGTGCCACCTTGATGCGGAGCGCGCTGAATATCTCTGGATTGAAATATCCTTCAGCACTTCCGCTTCCCGCCATCAGGATGAATCCGACAATCACAACTGCCATGCCAATGGCCAACAGGAAGAAGTTACTCTTGTCAAATGCAAATTTTTCCATATTTACTAATATAAATCATTTTCTCTTTTTGTCAGGATGTGATTCACCGACAGATAGGTACACAACATGGAGATGAGCAAGCCCACGCCAAGGATGGT
>DCHV01000099.1:1905-2141 GCA_002314945.1 Prevotellaceae bacterium UBA1743 | reverse complement strand
ATGACAAAGCGTATGAAGGGAGTGATGTACAATATCACCTTCTCGTCATAGCGGTATGCCCAATGAATACCTCCCATCAACACACCAATAGCTATACAGGCCGAAATGAGGCCCACCCAGAAACTACGCACCATGAAGGGTCTCCTGATGAGACTCCATTGCGACCCCACCAACTGCATCGTATGGATGACGAAACGATGGTTCTGTATGCTCAGGCGCACCGTGTTGTTGATCAA
>DCHV01000099.1:591-1726 GCA_002314945.1 Prevotellaceae bacterium UBA1743 | reverse complement strand
GCGTATGAAGCCTTCATCTTCACCTCCATGGAGATGGAGAACGGGTTGGCACCAAGGAATTCCGAGGGGTCCATTCCCAACAATTCGGATTGTTCCTCCAAAGCATCCTCGGCACTGATATACGTAATTTCATTCACATAGCGTCGCTGGGCGAGTTCTTCCTCCAGCGCATGAGCATTCTCTTCCGTCACCTCATCCTGCATCACTATGGTGACTGTCAGATCCTCGCGTACCTGGCGGCTTATCTCCTTGGCTGTCATCACAAAGAGCACAATCACACCCAGTAGCACCAACACGAGCGTTACGCTGATCACACTGATCAGCAACTGTATGCGGCTTTCCTTACGATGGCTTCTCTTTCTCATATCTCTTCCCCTTTCAGTGTAGCACTGCTACTTTCATTGATGCGCACCCACACCTTTTCTCCTACGTGATGCGTGCCACGATCCAGCACCACCACCTTGTTCTGGCTTGTCTTTCCGAACAACTGCTCACGACTGCGTTTGCTCACACCCTCCAGCAGCACCTCATATTCCTTTCCGATACAGTTGTGGTTGCTCTGGGCCGACAGTTCATTCTGCAAGGCAATCATCTCGTTCAGACGGTTAATCTTCACCTCCTCTGGCACATCATCTGCCAGATGCTTGCTTGCGTATGTACCAGGGCGTTCGCTGTACTTGAACATAAAGGCACTGTCAAATGCACATTCCCTCATCAGGCTCAGACTCAACTGATGATCCTCCTCTGTCTCAGAACAATACCCCACAAAGATGTCGGTACTCAGGCCGCAATCAGGAATGATGCGTCGGATAGCCTCCACACGTTCCAGATACCACTCGCGAGTATATTTACGGTTCATCAATTTCAGAATCCTGTCACTTCCGCTCTGTACGGGCAGATGGATATGATGACAGATGTTTGGTTCCTCGGCTATCACACGTAGCGTTTCATCACTCATGTCTTTGGGATGGCTTGTCGTAAAGCGAATCCGCATCTCAGGCACGGTCTGTGCGACAGAGCGCAGCAATTCGGGGAAACCCGTATCACCCTCCCTGTAGGAATTTACGTTCTGTCCAAGCAGCACCACCTCCTTGTAGCCACGTGCCTGCAAATCCTGTGCTTCACGCAAGATACT
>DCHV01000099.1:0-537 GCA_002314945.1 Prevotellaceae bacterium UBA1743 | reverse complement strand
CGATACAATAGTGGCAGAAATTGTTACACCCACGCATAATGCTGATAAATCCGCTGATGTGCGGGCCGCAGAAATGCGTAGGAATGATATCCTTGTATGTCTCTGTTGTAGATAGTTCCACGTGAATAGCCTTCTGTCCCAGTTCCACCTGAGCAATCAGGTCGGGCAACGCCATATAGCTGTCAGGTCCCACCACGATATCTACATGATGTTCGTTCAGCAAAGCATCCTTCACACGTTGTGCCATGCATCCCAACACACCCACAATCAGTTTCTTGCCCTTCCGCTGGATGCTATGCAGATATTCCAACCGGCTGAGAATCTTCTGTTCTGCATTATCACGCACGGAACAAGTATTCAGGAACACAGCATCTGCCACGTCCAGCGATTCACATATCTCATAGCCCGCAAGTGCCATGATAGAAGCGACAACTTCACTGTCAGCCACATTCATTTGGCACCCATAGGTCTCAATCAACAACTTCTTCATGACACACTACACCACTTTCGGGTGCAAAGTTACGATTAAGCGAGAGA
>DCHV01000044.1:313-25905 GCA_002314945.1 Prevotellaceae bacterium UBA1743 | reverse complement strand
GCACTTTTAGATTAGATTATACAACGCTGTAACACACGACGATTTGTTGTATGCTGAAATCAATATATTATATTTTCTTACATTGCGTTACAAGCGTTACAGCGTTACAAGCGTTACAAACAATTCTTGATTTTTGTAATCCACGGACACGGACACGACGATGGATTTCCCGATGCATAATTTTGTTTGTCACACCATCATGTTTTCACATTGTCACGCTCTGCTCGAAAATCTCTCAGTGTAGCGCGCTCAATTTATATCGAGAAATTTCCCTTTTTATGCCGAGAATTCTGTATTTGTATAGTGAATTTTTTTTTGTCTGTGTCAGTGTATGACAATTCGATAAAAAAATGAATCGGAAAATGCCACTTGTGGATTTTTTTGTGTATTTTTGTAAAAAATATAGCAGAAAATGAAGGTACAATTTATCAGATATGGGCTGAATCGTGGACTGCGAATCATCAGCCTTCTTCTCATAGGAACTTTTATCAATAGTTCGTGCGGGCAAAAACAATCGCAGGAAGGGGATGAGAATCAGGATGCCGAAATGGAACTGTCGGATGTTTCTTCCAACCATCGTATGCCGGTATATGATTTCTCGGAAACAGTGGATGTAGGGTCGAAAAAATGCAAATACGTGTTGCATCGCGATGTGGATGAGTCATTGGCAAAGGTGAAGGACGAACAGGGAACGGAATATGCTGACAATTTCTATCAATTGGACATATACCGTGGTGGAACGTCTTTCTTTTCCAAGAGGTTTAATAAGAATGATTTTGTATCGGTACTCGACAAGGATTTCCAGAAAAATGGGATCTTCGATGGTTTTAGATATTCTTATTCTGCCAATGGTATCATGTATTTCAGTGTCTGTGTGAGCTATCCTGATAGCGACCTGTCTTTCCCTATCATTTTGGCTATAGGAGGAGATGGGAGTTACACGATTCAGCGGGATGAATCCTTGGATGGAATGGATGAATAAGGGCGCGTTTTCAACTGTGTTATTCGATATGGATGGCGTATTGTTCGACAGTATGCCAAACCATGCGTATGCCTGGAGTCGTGCGATGACACAATTTGGCTTATCCACCACCGAGGAGGAAGTATATATGAACGAAGGACGTACTGGTTCTCAGACGGTGGATCTGTTGGCTCAACGTTGTTGGGGACGCAATGCTACGGAAGAAGAGAAAAGGGGTATCTATGCAGCCAAGACCGAGGTGTTCAATACGTTGCCAAAACCCAAGCCAATGCCTGGAGCGTATGAGACATTGCAGGTGGTCAAGGATTTGGGTATGGATATTATCCTTGTCACAGGAAGTGCCACACATTCTTTGCTGGATCGTCTGATGCTTCATTTCCCAGGCTTCTTTCATCCAGAGAAGATGGTGACAGGTTTTGATGTGAAGTATGGTAAACCACATCCCGAACCTTATCTGATGGGATTGAAAAAGGCTGGGATAACGGCCGAGAAGGCCATTGTGGTGGAAAATGCTCCCTTGGGCGTACAATCAGCCCGCGCAGCTGGCATTTTCACCATTG
This sequence comes from Prevotellaceae bacterium UBA1743, assembly GCA_002314945.1. Lineage (GTDB taxonomy): Bacteria > Bacteroidota > Bacteroidia > Bacteroidales > Bacteroidaceae > Physcousia. Next base: position 24,363 of record DCHV01000044.1, on the reverse strand, counting down.
CTGCCAATACTGGACCACTATCCGACATTGTTTTGCTTGAAGCAGGAGCCAATGTGGTTCTTTCAGGAATGATGGCTGTGGCTTCGTGGTTTCGGAAAGGTGAATAAAAAAATCGTCCCACTTCTGCAGTAGGACGATTCTATAGTAGAGGTCGGGATTACAATCTTGCTTTGATTGCTTCGGTTTCCTTCTCGTAACCAGGTTTGCCCAAGAGTGCAAACATGTTCTTCTTGTAGGCTTCTACACCAGGTTGGTTGAAAGGATTCACATTCAGCAGAAGTCCGCTGATTCCACATGCCTTCTCAAAGAAATAGATAACCTGTCCTAAGTAGTATTCGTTCAGACGGGGCACGATGAGGCGCATATTGGGAACACCACCATCCACATGAGCCAAACAAGTGCCCAACTCGGCCATCTTGTTCACTTCATCCACATGCTTTCCTGCCAAGAAATTCAAACCATCCAAATTCTCTTCATCGTGGGGGAAGAGTACGGAATGTTCGGGAGTCTCAATACTGATGACAGTTTCGAAGATAGAACGTTCTCCCTCTTGAATCCATTGTCCCATAGAGTGGAGGTCGGTCGTCAAATCGACAGCTGCAGGATAGATACCTTTCAAATCTTTACCTTCTGACTCACCATACAATTGTTTCCACCATTCGTTCATGAAGTGTAACTTGGGCTGGAAATTGGCGAGAATCTCTATCTTCTTACCCTTCTGCTGGTACAATATGTTGCGAACGGCTGCATATTGAGCTGCAGGGTTCTCTGCAAAAGGAACATCTGTGGCGGTTGCCTTTTCCATGTCGGCAGCACCCTGAATCAGTTTTGCAATGTCGAAACCTGCAATGGCGATAGGAAGCAGACCTACAGGAGTGAGTACGCTGAAACGACCTCCTACATTGTCGGGGATGATGAATGATGTATAACCCTCCTTGTCGGCTGTGGTACGAGCTGCACCCTTCTTGGCATCTGTGATGGCTACAATCACCTTCTTTGCCATATCTTTGCCGCGTTGCTGTTCGCATTGCTTCTTCAGGAGGCGGAAAGCCAAGGCAGTTTCGGTCGTGGTGCCACTCTTGCTGATGTTGATGACACCAAAGTTCTTGTCCTGCAAATAGGTGGTAAGTTCATAGAGGTAATCCTCACCGATATTGTTGCCGGCAAAAAGAATATTGGGATTCTCACCCTTGTTGGTCAACCACTGGAAACTATTTCCAAGTGCCTCGATGACAGCACGTGCACCTAAGTAAGAGCCGCCGATGCCCGCTACTACTACCGTGTCGCAGTTATCACGCATGATTTGGGCGCAATTCTGCAGTTCGGTCAGAAATTCTGCTGTGATGCCACTGGGGAGGTGAAGCCAACCCAAGAAATCATTTCCAGGGCAAGTTCCTTCTTCCAAGGCTTTCTGAGCCTCATACACTCTGCTTTCCATTGCAGCCACTTCTTCGGCACTTGTCAATGCCTTACTGATGTCTAACTTAATCATTGTTTTCTATGTTTGTTAGGATGAATATTATTGTTTATCTCATTGCTTCACTGAGCAATTTTATTTCCAAGTTGGGCGAAACGTGCTCGTAGAGGATGTTATATACAGCATCCATTATAGGTACGTTGACGTGCAGTTTGTGATTGATATCTCTGAGGCACTTTGCACCGAAATAGCCTTCTGCCACCATCTCCATTTCTACGACAGCCGTCTTTACACTATACCCTTTGCCTATCATGGTACCAAAAATGCGATTTCGGCTGAAGTTGCTATAACTTGTCACCAGTAAGTCGCCTGCATAAACAGAATCCATGATGTTGCGTTGGGCAGGATGGGCTGTATTGAGGAAGCGTTCCATCTCCTGAGCCGCATTGCATACCAACACAGCCTGAAAATTGTCTCCGTATTTCAGTCCGTGACAAATGCCGGAAGCTATGGCATACACGTTTTTCAGTACGCTGGCATACTCTATTCCAATAATATCGGTGCTTGTTTTGGTCTTGATATAGTCGCTTCCCAACATTTTGGAGAAAGTGTTGGCTTTCTCTTCATCTGCACAACCTATGGTCAGATATGTCAATCGTCCGGCAGCCACTTCTTCAGCGTGGCTGGGTCCAATTAGTACGGCAAGGTTTTCATCAGGAACATTATACACAAGATGGAAAAACTCGCTACATACTAAGTTCTCATCTGGTACAATACCTTTGATGGCAGAGACGATGAATTTGTCTGACAGACGTACTTTCAGTTTCTTGAGATGATTCTTCAGGTACGGGGAGGGCATGGCGAAAACAAGTGTATCGTATTCCTCCACAATTTGGTTGAGATTGCTGCAAAAGTGAATGCGTTGAATGTCAAAATGGACGCTGGATAAATAGGCTGGATTGTGCCCTGTATGGATGAAATCCTGAATGCGATCATCCCTTCGGATGTACCATCCTATTTCGTCGTTCTTTTCCAAGAGCATCTTGGCGATAGCTGTGGCCCAACTACCTCCACCTAATACGGCAATTCTACCTAAGTCCTTCACTCGGAATCAAATTGTATGGGTTGTTACTCTTGTGAAGTCCATCTGGAAATGACATCTTGGCCAGGCTTCTCCACCTCCAACTTGTATTTCTTGATTATCTCTATGATCTGTTGCTGGAGTTTGGCTGGATTGACACCCTGCAAAGTGCTTACGATATTGTAGCCGGCTTTGCGTAGGATAGGGATGATGTCTGTCGGAATGCCTAATGCCAAGAATGCTTCATCTTTGTCGCGTGGGGCCTTTACTTCGGGCTTCATCTGGGGGAAGAACATCACTTCGCCGATGGCTGTCTGTCCTGTCATTAGCATGGTCAGACGGTCAATGCCAATTCCGATACCGCTGGTGGGTGGCATACCATATTGCAGAGCACGGAGGAAATCCTGATCAATAATCATAGCTTCGTCATCTCCCTTATCTGCCAACTTCATCTGTTCCACGAAACGTTCTTCCTGATCAATGGGGTCATTCAACTCGCTATAGGCGTTGGCCAGCTCCTTGCCGTTTACCATCAACTCAAAGCGTTCTGTCAATCCGGGCTTGCTACGATGCATCTTGGTAAGGGGGGACATTTCCACAGGATAATCGGTGATGAAGGTAGGTTGGATGAAAGTTCCCTCGCATGTCTCGCCGAATATTTCGTCAATGAGCTTTCCTTTGCCCATGGTTTCGTCCACCTCAATGCCCAATTTTTGAGCGATGTCGCGTATTTCGTTTTCTTCCTTCCCGTTCAGGTCATAACCGGTTTTTTCCTTGATTGCATCCAAAATGGGAAGACGACGGTAGGGGGCTTTGAAACTGATGGTTTGTCCGTTTACTACACTCTCAGTGCTACCGTTCACGGCAATGCAGATTTTCTCTAACATCTGCTCTGTGAAGGACATCATCCAGTTGTAATCCTTGTATTGCACATACAATTCAATGCAAGTGAACTCGGGATTGTGAGTGCGGTCCATGCCTTCATTGCGGAAGTTCTTGCCGATTTCGTACACTCCCTCAAATCCACCAACAATAAGACGCTTGAGATACAACTCGGTGGCGATGCGCATATACATATCTATGTTTAGCGCGTTGAAATGTGTGATGAAAGGACGAGCGCTGGCTCCACCTGCGATACTCTGCAAGGTGGGAGTTTCCACTTCTGTGTATCCAGCTTCATCCAAAATGCTTCGAAGTGTGCGTAAAATAGTGGCGCGCTTCAGGAACGTGTCTTTCACGCCTGGATTTACTATCAAATCCACATATCTCTGGCGGTAACGCAATTCGGGATCGTCAAAACTGTCATATACCTGACCATCCTTCTCTTTTACGATAGGCAGTGGTTTCAGACTTTTGGCCAAAACGGTCAGTTCCTTGACGTGAACACTTATCTCACCCGTTTGAGTGCGGAATACGAAACCCTTTACTCCAATGAAATCGCCCAAGTCGAGACATTTTTTCCATACCGTGTTGTACATGGTGGTGTCTTCCTGATTGGGACAAATGTCATCGCGAGTGATATATACCTGAATACGCCCCTTTGAATCGAGCAACTCTGCAAAACTGGCTTTTCCCATAATGCGTTTGCTCATGATACGGCCTGCAATGCATACTTCCCGTGGCTCATCCTCGTCTTTGAATCCGTCGCGGATGTCGGTGCTGAATGCGTTTGTAGGATATGCGGCTGCAGGATAGGGATCTATTCCTAAATCGCGTAATTGCTGAAGGTTGTTGCGGCGAACAATCTCCTGTTCGCTAAGTTCCAAAATATTCATCGTATTGTTCGTTGTATTGACGTTCTCTAAAAACACTATTAAAATTGCGCACAAAGTTACGCCAAAATACCATATATACCAAATATTCTCTATACTTTTGCAATCGTTATGACATACGACAGCACGATAGAAGACCCTCAGTTGGGCATGATCTGGGTGCGTCACAAGGCCTCTGTTACACGTTTTATCTTTCGTATGTGTGACGGCGAATTGACGCTTTCGGCTCCTTTGATGGCTACCCGCAAGCAGATTGTTCAAGCAATAGATGAACTTCGTCCCCGACTTCTGGAGATGGTAAGAAAAAATTCGGACAAAATGGAACGCGATGTGATTACTCCGAGTTTCCGTATTGAAGCACCAGAGTTCTCTTTCTGGAGCGAGGAGGCGAACGTTCTAAATCCGCAAGTAAAGCAACAAAAAGGTCAGTTGGTGTGTCTGTATCCTCCTCGGACGGATTTTCTCGAGTCATCTATGCAACAATGGCTTACACATTGTATAGAGGAGAGCTTGCGTGTTCATGCTCAAGTGCTGTTTGCACCTCGTCTCCGGTGTTTGGCGGATAGTAGGCATCTGAATTATCAAATGCTGAAAATCAACAAAAGCAGAGGGCGATGGGGAAGTTGCAGCGGACGAGGAAATATCAACCTGAGTCTGTTTCTCATGCTTCTTCCGCTTCATCTTCAGGAATATGTCATGCAACACGAACTGACTCATTTAGTGGAGATGAATCACAGTCCTCGTTTTTGGGCATTGTTGGATGATGTTTCGGGCGGAAAATCGGACGAGTATCGTTCAGAGATGAGGAAATACGATACAAATATCTTTACACTCCAACGACTTCGGAAATAATGAGACGTATTACGTTTCTCCTCTGTCTCCTTGTTTCCTCTGTCATATACGGACAGCGGATTGTGTGTTGGAATGTGGAGAATCTTTTTGATTGCCATGCAGACTCGGCAAAGGACGATTCTGAGTTCCTGCCTGAGGCTGAACGCCATTGGACTCCTCGTCGATATTGGCACAAACTGGACAATATTGCGCGTACATTGGCGGCTTTGGCACCTGCTGACGAATGGCCTGTTTTGGTTGGATTGTGTGAGGTGGAAAATGATTCCGTGTTACATGATCTCACTTGTAGGAGTCCTTTACGACTTGCCCGTTATGCGTATGTGATGACAGATAGCCCTGATGCACGTGGCGTGGATGTTGCCTTGCTGTATCAGCCAGGACAGTTCTTGCTTTTGGATACGTGGAACGTGAGAGTTCCTTCAGTAGAAAATGGTTTGCGACCCACACGTGATATCCTATGTGCACGCGGCATTTTGCAAACTGGCGATACGTTGTGTGTTATAGTGACTCACTTTCCAAGTCGGGCGGGAGGTGATAAAGCGGGTGACAGGAATCGTCTCTTAGCTGCTCGTACATTGCGAAAGATAATAGACGAATTATCGGAGGAACGTGTCTTGGTAATGGGTGATTTCAATGCCGAACCCCATGATCCTGTTTTCGATGAACTGATGCCTCCTCTAATCAGTTTGATGCCTCAGAAAAGGAAAGAACTTAGAAAGGCTGTTGGAACTTACGTGTATAAGGGACAGTGGGGTTTTCTGGATCACATGTTGGTAAGTGAAGAGTTGGCTCCTCATATAGAGCCATCCGCTCATGTAGCTACGTTGCCTTTTTTACTTGATGAGAAAGGTCGTCCTTGGCGCACCTATTTGGGGCCTGTGTATAAGGGCGGTTTCTCTGATCACTTGCCAATTTGGGTCGATTTATCCAATAAATAGAAGTCCAGAATGGTCATAGCTGCCATTGCTTCCACGATAGGAATGGCACGAGGTACAACGCAAGCATCGTGTCTTCCGCGGGCAATCAGTTTCTTGGGGCTTCCTTGAACATCTACTGTATCCTGTTCTTGTAGCAACGTGGCAACTGGTTTGAAAGCTACTCTGAAATAAATGTCTTGACCGTTGGAAATCCCCCCTTGAATGCCGCCGCTTCGGTTGGTAAGCGTTGTGATGCCTCCCTTCCCGTCTGGGATGAAAATATCGTTTTGCTCCGACCCTCGTTGGCACGCCCCAGCAAATCCCATTCCGTATTCAAATCCTTTTGCTGCATTGATACTGAGCATGGCGCTCCCCAAGGCTGCATGTAACTTACCAAAGACTGGTTCACCCAATCCTATTGGACACCCTTTTATCACGCAAGCAATTACGCCTCCGATGGTGTCGCCTTGACTTTTTACCTCTTCTATGAGAGCCTCCATTTGTACCGCAGTATCCTCGTCTGGGCAATGCACGGGATTGTTCTCAGATAGAGTGATGTCGTATGACTCGTAGCCTTTCTCTAAGCGGATTCCACCGATTTGTTGGGTGTAGGCTTGGATGTTCACTCCTATTTCTTTGAGAGCCATCTTTGCAAATGCTCCCCCCACAACTCGGCATGACGTTTCTCTTGCTGAAGCACGTCCTCCTCCGTTGGAATCACGTAATCCGTATTTCTGCTGGTATGTAAAATCGGCATGGCTCGGACGATAGAGGTCGTGCATGTTAGCGTAATCCTCGGAGTGTTGGCCATTGTTGCGAATGATGAATCCAATAGGACATCCTGTTGTTTTTCCCTCAAATACGCCCGATAGAATTTCCACTTCGTCGGTTTCGTTCCTTGCTGTGGTCAGATGGCTTTGTCCTGGGCGTCGTCTGCTCATTTCCTGTTGCAGGAACTCGGTGTCAATCCGCACACCAGATGGCATTCCGTCGATAATTCCACCTAAGGCGGGACCATGACTTTCTCCAAAGGTCGTCAGACGAAAGAGCGTGCCGAAAGTGTTCATGGAATGAATGTTTTCTTGGTTAGTTGCATCCGTGGCAACCGCCGCCACAGTTTCCTCCTTCACATCCACCTTCGCAGCTGCCTCCGCATCCACCGCAGCATCCTTCACCGCTCAGCATTTTCAGAGTTTCCTGCAATTCTTCGTTGGTGGCAATCCTGTTCTCAATCACAGAGCCTACAAAATGGAGCGTTTTCCCTGCCAAGGGATGATTCAAATCAACCGTAATGTGAGTGGGAGTAATCTTGGTAATCGTACCATAATAGTTCTGCCCATCCTGTGTACGCATGGGCACTACGGCTCCTTCGTAAATGTATTGCTCGTCGATGCGTCCGTCTATCTCAAATGCACTGGATGGCAAAGTGTTTACAAGCTGAGGCTCGTATGCTTCGTATGCATCTTCTACGGATAGAGTGAAGTCGAATGAATCTCCTTTCGCCAGAGGCGCAATTTGGTCTTCAAACTTTTGCAGCGTCATGTTCAGACCTGTTACAAACTGGAATGGGTGTTGGCTGGTGGCTTCTTCGTATAGTTCATTCTCGTTGCCTTCCATGGGTACATACAATTTGTATGCTACAGTAATGTATTTGCTGTCTTTCATATTGGTGTGGTTTGTGTGTTATTGTTATTGCTCCTATTGCTGGTCATTGTCTGTATCATCGAAATCGAAATCGCCTACAAAGAATGGGGTGTCATCCATAAACTCATCGATACTACGTCTGTCCTTTTTTGTCGGACGTCCCATACCTTTTGCGCGACCGATGAATCCACTTATCTTATTCATCTCCAACAATTCGTATTGATCGGCCGTTGTTACGTTTTCCATAATCTCGGGCAATAGGCGGGCACCTACTCTCATCTCGATGGCTTGTAGTATGCGAAAACTGTAAGTAATGGGTGGTTTGCGTACTTGCACCACGTCACCCACTCTGACAGTACGGCTGGCTTTCACAGGGACGTTTCCGATACTAATCTGTCCCTTTTTGCAGGCGTCTGCGGCAATGGAGCGTGTCTTGTATATCCGAGCTGCCCAAAGCCATTTGTCGATACGAGCTTCCTGGTTGTTATTTGCCATTGTAGTTGCACATTGCAAATTGCATTCCACTCAGTACGTATGCTTTTATGGCATCACCAGCAACAACAGCCTTCTCGTTTGCCATCTTTTCATCTTCGGGTGAGAAACGGCCTAATACGAAATCCACTTGGCAACCTCGAGGAAAGTCGTTTCCGATACCGAACTTCAGACGATTGTACGCTTGTGTACCCAATTGTTGAGCAATATGTTTCAGTCCGTTATGACCAGCATCCGAACCATTTTGCTTCATTCGTATGGCACCTACAGGGAGACTCAGGTCGTCCACTACGACTAACAAATTCTCCATCGGAATCTTTTCTTGCTGCATCCAATAGCGTACTGCATTTCCGCTCAGATTCATGTAGGTGCTCGGTTTTAACAGGATTAGTTCCTGTCCTTTGAGACGCATCCTGCCCACGAAACCATATCGACGGTCTTCAAACGAAATGTTGGATGCCTCTGCAAGGGCATCCAACACTCTAAATCCTATGTTGTGGCGGGTTCCATCGTATTCGTCACCGATGTTGCCCAAACCAACTATCAGGTATTTCATCTAAACTTACTTAGCGGCAGCAGCGGCACTCATGGCACTACGTGTCATCTTCACCTGACATACTACAACGCTGGGGCTGGTGACGAGTTCCAGGCCTTCGAAAGAAAGTTCAGCAACCTTGATAGTCTTGCCCAAACCTAAACTTGTAACGTCGATATTCAACTTCTCGGGGATGGCTGTGTAGGGAGCGCGAACTTTCAACTTACGTACGCTGGCTGCCAACTTACCACCGGCTTTCACACCTTCAGCCAAACCATTCAACTTGATGGGCACTTCCATGATGATAGGCTTCTCATCGGTGATTTCATAGAAATCAACGTGAAGCAACTGGTCACTTACGGGATGGAACTGCAATTCCTTCATGATAGCCTTGCACTCCTTGCCATCGATGTTCAACTGAACCCAGTAGATATCTGGAGAATATACCAACTTACGCAGTTCGTCCTGGGTAGCTGAGAAACTCAATGCTACGGGCAGACCATTTTCACCCTTAGCCTCACCATACAGGTTGCAAGGAACTGCACCAGACTTGCGGATTTCACGGGTTGCCTTTTTGCCAGTAGCAGTACGGGCTGTACCTTTTACTTGAATTGTTTTCATTTTTTTTAATTTTAATGTGTTACTCTAAATTAAGTTATTTTCTCTAAATGCCTAATTCGCCATCACACGGCTCCGAAAGCGGGCGCAAAGGTACAAAAAAATGTTGATTCCCTACATGAATCCTTGTATTTTTTTGTTTTACTGCTCCCGTTTTCCTTATTTTGCAGGAAATTCTGTTGTCTGTCAGAAGTCCATATCTATCTGAATGTCGTTGTTTTCAGCTCGCGGTTCGGCCTCCCCCTGTTCTTTTTCTATGAAATCCACTACGTGCTGGAAGCAATCCACAAATTTCTGAAAATCTTCCTTGTAAATGAAAATCTTGTGTTTCTCATAACTTACCTGTTGCAAATCCTGAGATTCATCGATTTTCTTTTTGCTCTCCGTGATGCTTATGTACAATTCTTCACGTCGGTTTTTCTTTACATCCAGGTAATACATACGATGCCCGGCCTTGATTGATTGGGAGTACAAAATGTCCCTTTCTTTGTCGTTGTTGGTTTCTTTTTGGGATTCCATGTCTTGCTATTTATTGATGTATTCGACTCCAAAATTCAGCATAATTTCCCATTCCTCCAAAAAAAACGGGGAAAATTGTGCCTATTTGGGCGAAATTGCTTACTTTTGCCAAACGTTTCGAAACGACAAGACATGATAAATCGAGAACTTATACGAATTAAAGAGATACAAACAGTATATTCCTTCTGTCTCAACGAAGGTATGACGATGGATGGGGCCGAGAAGGAATTGCTCAAGAGCCTATCCTTGGCGTATGACTTGTATCACTATATGCTGCTACTTATGGTCGAATTGAACAGAATGGCAGAAAAAACCCTGGATATCAAAGAGGCACGTGCTAAACGCTTGAATGAGGATGTATCGTTGAACTCCAAGTTTGTTAACAACCGATTCATTCTCCAATTATCCTCGAATAAGCAGCTTCTTGAATTTTCCGAGGTTGTGCGTTTTCATTGGGCGGACTATCCTGAATTTCTCCGCTTATTGTTTGCTCGTATTGAGGAAAGCGAGACATATAAGACGTATATGGAGAATCCAACCCGTTCTTATCAAGAGGATAGGGAACTGTGGCGTAAGATTTATCGTGAGTTCGTTTGCAACAACGAGGATCTCGACAGTTTTCTGGAGGAATTCAATGTGTATTGGAATGATGACAAAACAATCGTGGATACCTTTGTCTTGAAGACCATCAACCGTTTTCAGGAAACAAGTACTGCCGATGAACCTTTGATGCCCGAATACAAGGATCTCAACGATAGGGAATATGCCATCAAGCTGCTTCATCATACGTTGGCCAATGCCTCCTATTATCGTTCGCTCATCGCTGGTACCACACGTCGTTGGGAATTGGATCGCATCGCGTTGATAGATAGGGTAGTGTTGATGGTGGCTTTGGCCGAAATTATCACATTCCCCTCGATTCCTGTCAGTGTCAGTATCAATGAATATGTGGAACTTGCCAAGATGTATGGCACCCCTCAGAGTCCGCGTTATGTCAATGCGACCCTTGATACTATAGCCAAGAAACTTTTGGCAGAAAACAAGTTGATAAAAACTAATAACAAGTAATAATTATGATGCAAATTTTACAAGCACAAGGCTCCAGTATGTCTATGCTTTTGATGATGGTGGCTATTTTTGCCATCATGTGGTTCTTTATGATTCGTCCTCAGCAGAAGAAGCAGAAGGAGATTCAGAAATTCAGAAACTCTATCACTATTGGCCAAGCCATCGTTACAGCTGGCGGTATTTATGGTGTAGTGAAGCAGATAGAAGAGGCTGACAATGCTCTGATGGTAGAGATTTCCAAGGGTGTTGTCATCAAGATCGATCGCAATTCTGTATATGCGGATGCCGCATCTTCCGCTACGCCCCAGAAATAAGCTTTCCCCAGCATGGATAGCCATTTACACGGAATCTGGAAAAAGACCTGGCACTTCTTCGCGCGTTTAATCAGCAAGGAGTTCTTGGTCTTTCTCTTTTTTCTGGCGGTATCTGGCTTTTTTTGGCTGTTGCAGACCTTAGATGAGACGTTCGAGGTGGGTGTGACTGTTCCTTTGCAGTTGGCGAACGTCCCCGAGGATGTTGTTATTGCTACAGAACTTCCATCTCAGGTTACTGCCAAGGTACGTGACAAGGGGGCAGTTTTACTACCTTATCGCAGAAAAGGGGCAATAAAGCCAGTGGTGTTGGATTTCAGACAGTATGACAAAGGATTGGCCTGCGGACGAGCAATTGTTTCTGTCAATAGTGTCATACAGATGATTCAACGGCAATTGGAAAGTACTTCCAGGGTACAGAGTTTGACTACTGATACACTGATGTTCTATTACAATCGTGGCGTGTTTGCCCGATTACCTATCAAAGTGACTGGAACAATCACTTCTTCACCTCAGACGTATCTGACCGAGGTGTCTTGCGTCCCCGATTCGGTGTTGGTGTATGCGCCCGATTTCGTACTTGATACGATGAGGGCGGCCTATACACAACCTGTGGATATGCTTGAGTTGCGTAAGACAACTACTCGCTCTGCTGGATTCCGACCTATGTTGGGGGTCAAATACGAACCTTCTGATGTCAAGGTGACAGCCAAGGTGGATTTCTTTACTGACAAGACGATAACAGTCCCCATTGTAGGACTGAATTTTCCTGCCAATATGCAGTTGCGTACATTCCCTTCCTCTGTGCAAATCACGTATCGTGTAGGTGCAACCCATTATAATGATTTCAATCCTGAAAGTTTCGTGTTGGCTCCCACTTACGAAGAACTTCTGAACAATGTGCCGGAGAAGTATCATCTGCGCCTACGCTCGGTGCCAGATGGAGTGTCTAATGTACGTATCAATCCCTCGGAAGTGGATTACCTGATCGAAAAAGTCGAGAAGGAGGAGGAAGAAGAATGACAATTCGGGTTGGCATTACAGGTGGAATTGGTGGCGGAAAAAGCTACATATCTCGTATGCTTTCCTCTGTGTGGGGAATTCCTGTATATGATTGCGATCGCGAGGCAAAGCGGTTGAACGAGGAAAACCCTTTCATTCGTGAACGACTCGAAGCATTAGTGGATGAGGGCGCTCTGTACGATAATCAGGGCCATCTCATACGTGAGAAATTGGCTTCTTTCCTCTTTTCTTCCCCCGTTCATGCCGAGCAGGTCAATGCAATTGTGCATCCCGTTGTATTAGAGGATTTCCGTCTGTGGGTGGAACAACAAAAAGTGTCTGTAGTCGGGATGGAAAGTGCTATTCTATACGACTGTGGCTTCGATACTCAGGTGGATAAGGTTATCTACGTGGATGCTTCGGACGAGACTCGTCTTAGGCGCGCTATGCAACGCGACCATTCCTCGCGTGAGCAAATTTTACATCGCATGAATATTCAGAAGGCTGCCTCGTATCGTATGCGGGCAGACTGGATTCTGTGGAATGATGGGGAGGAAGAGAAACAATTACGTACTCACTTGGGGAGTATCGTAGAAAAATTGAACAGTATAAACAATAAATGATAAAAGAAAAATGTTAGAACTGATTTTATCTATTTCCGGAAAATCGGGCTTGTTCAAGCTCGTATCGCGTACCAACAATGGTCTGATTGTGGAATGTATTGATTCCACTCACAAGAAGATGCCTATCTTTGGTGATAAGAAAGTGATTTCCTTGGCCAATATCGCCATGTTTACCGACGAAGAGGAAGTACCCTTGCGCCAGGTGTTCAAGAATATTCAGACACGTCAGGAAGGGAAATTGGTGGAGATTGATCCAAAGACAGCAAGCAAGGAAGAACTATCTGCATTCCTCAACGAGGTGCTTCCCAACTTCGATCGTGATCGCGTCTATCCCGCAGATATGAAGAAACTCATTCTGTGGTACAACATCCTCGTGGAGAATGGTTTTGCCGATTTCGAGGAACCTGCTGAGGAAACCGAAGAAGCATAAGTTTTCCTGAGACTGTACTCAATGGGGAACTTATTTATATTTGCCGCCCGTTATCTGCTTTATGCTGAGGTTCTGGTACACTAAGGTGTAGCCACCTCCCTCACATCCGCAATGAGTGCATTCCTCATATAGAAAACCGATGGAGTTGTCCTTTTGACACGTCATGGCACTATAGGCTCCGCCTAATTGGCTTGCTTCGTATTTTCCGTCCCAGTTTGCAGCAATGGCCTCGGGCGTGGAATAAGTGCTTTCGTTGGACAAATCCTTGTAATATATACCCACGTGCGAACGCTGAGGGCCGAAAGGCACGCTTTGCAGTAGCAGGTGGGTCTTCTTTTTGTCGGATGTGCGTGTGACGGATAGTAGCATCAAGTCACCATTGCACGCATTCTGCTTGCTTTCTACGCCTCCATTTTCTGCTCCACTGAAGGCTGCTTCACCCCATTTTCCTTCGCCTTTCGTAGCGTCGGAAAAAGTGAAAATATTGAAGTTTCGTCCGCCTTGGCAACGGCTGCTTATCAAGATGTTTCCATTGGGAAGTTCCTCCACTTTTGCTTCATCTGCCTTGCCGATGATAGGACATTGGTCGGCGCCTCCGAGGACATTCCACGTTTGTCCGAAATTGTCGCTGAAGAGGACGAAATTGTTGCATCCCTGGGGACCTTTGGTGAAGATGGCACAGTAGAGGCGATAGTTGTCCCCTTTTCGTATAGTGCTACTCTGCAAGATGCGTCCCGAAGCTACAAACATGGCTTGAAGCGGACCGTATTGACTATGGTCGAACTGAGAATAAATCTCCTCGCCAATGTATTCAGGTGAGCCCCATGTGAGTCCCCCATCCATGCTATACCATCGTGCTGTACCTAAATGCTGTTCTCGTGTGCCGTCGAAGGTACTTGGCATTCCGCTGCAACTGAGGATTATCATGCGGTTGCTCAGTTTGTCTCCCACGATGCAGGGATCGCCATAGCCTGCACGCTCGTTGCCAGGTTGCATCAAACCATTGCCACGCATTACATCAGGACGCATGATTTCGCCCCAGGTACGCCCCTTGTCTTTGCTCACCCGCAGATGCAGATCGATGCGTCCTGTACCAATATCCTGGCGCGAATAACGATAATCGGCTACCGCTACGATGTTCCCGTTCTTGGCTGTGGCGATAGCGGGGATGCGGTAAGGAATATCCTCGCTCGTAAAGGTCGGAAAGATATCCTTTCCTTGTGCCCATGCCTGTGCTACGGCTATCATACAGGCAACTAATAGTGTGCTTTTTCTCATACGTATGTTGATTTTATATTTAGAATGCGGCATCCATCAGAATGATCCAATCCGAAGCCTCGTTGCGACGATAATACAGGTAGTGTTGCTTTTCATCGATTTGATAAGAGAGGATGCCAGGTTGCTTCCAGTTCAGACGATCGAATTCTTCGATGTCGAAGTTCCACGCTTCTTTCTCCATGAGTGAATACAACGTTTCACCCAAGTTAGTGTCTGTCGTACTTGCCATTATCACATGATCCTGCATCGTGAGCATGATGCGTGCTCCCTCGTCGTGAAGAATGCCTTTCATTAGGTCTTCGATTTTCTGAATGGGATAATTGACAGCCAAGACGGCATAGATGCTACCATCGGCACGCTTCAGAGGAATGCAGTAACTGCATACTTGACCCATTCCATCCATTTTGTGAGGCTTGCTCAGACGAGCCTTTCTCGTAGTGAGCGTGCTGGCATACCAGTCGCTCTCGTAGTGTTGTATCAGTTGGTGTTTACCAGCTGGTAATTGCACATCTTCTATCTTGCCCGATCGACGACAACACATGGGGAAATATTCACCCATCGTGTCGCATAATTCTGTCTGCAGTCCCAGCATGACACTCTCTACCTCGGGATGCTGGAGCATGAAACTGTGGAAGGTGTCGGTGATGCGCTTCATGCAGAAGTCGGAATCATTTTCGTGAGGCATCATTTTTCCCAAGGATTGGGCGTTCACTTTCAGTGTGTCCAATTCCTTGTCTATCATCTCCGATGTTTGACTGATATGGCTCAGTACGCTCCTCTCGTCCCAGGTATGCGTCTGATGATGGAGATAGCATACTGCAACCCATGTGCCGCACAACAGGATGCAGAGGATGACAAACCAACGCGTGAGTGTTTTTTTTGTATAGCGTGACAGAAACTTCATGATCAGAACAGGAGAATACCAATGAGACCGCAACAGAAAAACAGTTTTACGGGACTTACCTTATATATATGCATCGCTATGAACACACCGATGAAGATGCCTATGCTGATACAGAACTCCCATGGCGTCTCGGTGAGCGAACCGAAATTCTCGCGATTGGCAAACAACAAGGCGGCTGCTGCCAAGAGACCGACGACAGCAGGGCGAAGCCCCATGAAAACACTTTGGATGGCAGGATGGTTGTGGTATCGCAATAGAAATTTGCTGACTATCACCATCAATACAAAAGTGGGGAAGATGACGGCAAAGGTTGCTATGAAACTACCTAAGACACCCCATCCATGCCCAAAACCTGCATTTAGTAGCGCTGTATATCCTACGTAAGTGGCTGTATTGATACTAATTGGACCTGGTGTACTCTGACTGACGGCCACGATGTCGGTAAACTCGCCGATGCTCATCCACTTGTTGTGCGTTACCACCTCGCTCTGGATTATCGACAACATGCTCAAGCCTCCACCGAAACCTAAGATCCCAATCTGGAAAAACGTCCAGAACAGCCGAAGATATAATAGAATCATATTCTGCTACCTCCTTTATTTGATGTACATACCGTATGCATAACCACCTACTCCTGCGATGAGGATGACATAGACAGGACTGACGTGAACCAGCCAAATGGCTAAGGCGGCCACGATGGGAATCCATACGTTGTGTCGGTTGATGCCCGTTGTGCGTGCTATGTTCAGCACAGGTACAGCTATCATTGCCACTACAGCAGGCCTAAGCCCTTGGAATGCACGTCTTACCCATACATTATCTTGATAAGTGCGGCAGAGTAGGGCGATTGCCAGTATGATGACAAAGGAGGGGAGGCATACGCCGATGGCGCTCATCAAGGCTCCTGGAATACGGCGCAACCTATATCCAATTAACACTCCTAAGTTGACGGCAAAGACACCAGGGCTGCTCTGTGCCACAGCAATCAGGTCGGTCAGTTCCTGCTCGTTCAGCCACTTCCTTTCATCGACCACTTTCTTCTGGATGAGGGGGATCATGGCATATCCCCCTCCTATGGTGAAGAGTCCGATATACAGGAATGTCAGAAACAACTGTAGCATACGACGCTTACTTCTGGGCCTCTACCCACTTGCGTGCATTCACGAAAGCCTCAATCCAGGGTGTCACCAGATCCTTGTCCCTGCGTTCTGCGGGATAGTAGCCGCATTGCCAGGGGAAGTAGGCACGCTCCAAGTGAGGCATCATAGCCAGATGACGGCCATCTGCACTGCAGATACCTGCTGTTGCATAGTCACTGCCATTTGGATTGGCGGGATAACCCTCGTAACTGTATTTCAGGACCACGTTGTAGTTGTCTTCGCCTCCAGGCAGATAGAATTTACCTTCTCCGTGAGCCACCCAGATGCCCAGGCGACTTCCGCTCAGGCTTCCCATCAAAACGGAACGATTCGTCTGTACCGTCACGCCGAGGAAGTTGCTCTCGAACTTGTGGCTATCGTTGTGCAGCATACGAGGCTTTTCACCTTCTGTATCGTTGCTGCGTCCTACCAATCCTAATTCCACCATCAACTGGCATCCGTTGCAGACACCGAGGGAGAGGGTGTCGGGGCGTGCATAGAAGCGATCCAATGCTTCCTTGGCCTTGGGATTGTAGAGGAAGGCTCCAGCCCATCCCTTGGCGCTGCCCAATACATCGCTGTTGCTGAAACCGCCACAGAATACGATGAAATTGACCTCGTCCAGTGTCTCGCGTCCGGAAATCAAGTCAGTCATCATAACATCCTTCACGTCGAACCCAGCCAAGTACAGCATATAGGCCATTTCGCGCTCGCCGTTGGTGCCCTTTTCGCGGATGATGGCTGCACGTACACCACTCTTCTCGCGACGATCCGGGTTGAGTCCGTACTGGCTCAGTTTGCCTGTGAAGTCAGACTTCATATTCCATTCGATGGGTTGCTGCTTGTAGTTCTCGAAGCGTTCCTTGGCTTTGCCGTTGAAACTCTGTTTGCGATCCAGCAGATAACTGCTGCTATACCATACGTCGCGCAGGTAGTCGATACCGAACTGATATTCAATGCCGCCCTTTGCTACGAGGATATGACGTTCTTCGCAAGGCTTACCTAAGTTGATGTAACCTACACCAGCATCTTCGAGCAGTTTCTTTACCTCGCTGCGGTTCTTGTCTGCCACCTGGATGACTACGCCAGGATTCTCGGCAAAGAGCAACTTCACCATGTCGTCGCACTTCATCTTGTCGAGGTTGATCTCGAGACCGCCCTCGGTGTTGGCAAAGGTCATCTCCAGAAGGGTGGTGATGAGACCGCCTGCGCTGATGTCGTGTCCAGAGAGGATGAGTCCCTTTGTGATGAGTTCCTGAATGGCGTTGAAGGCATCGCGGAAGTATTCGCTATCCTTGACAGTAGGCACATCGCTGCCCACCTTGTTCTGACTTTGTGCAAAGGCAGAGCCTCCTAAGCGCAGTTCGTCGAAGGAGAAATCAATATGATAGAGGGTGGAAGGCACGTTCTGGATCACGGGGCTTACCACTTTGCGAATATCACTTACTTGTCCACCACTCGTCACGATGACAGTACCCGGAGAAATAATCTTCTCACCATTGGGATATTTCTGAGTCATGGAGAGGCTGTCCTTGCCTGTGGGCACGTTGATCTGCAGTTCGCAGCAGAAATCGGACAAAGCTTTTACGGCAGTGTAGAGGCGTGCGTCTTCACCCTCCTGAGCGCGGCAAGGCCACATCCAGTTTGCACTCAGACTTACGCTATCAAGCCCCTCTTCCAAGGGAGCCCATACGATGTTGGTCAGGGATTCTGCCACGGAGAGGACAGAGCCTGCTGCAGGATTGGCCAAGGCTGCCTGAGGCGCATGACCCAGGGCTGTGGCAATACCTTTCTGGCCACGGTAGTCGAGGGCTACCACGCCACAGTCGGACAGGGGGAGTTGTAGTTCACCCTGGCATTGCTGACGTGCCACCTTGCCCGTGACGGAGCGGTCCACCTTGTTTGTCAACCAGTCCTTGCATGCTACAGCCTCCAACTGAAGCACACGTGCCACCTTCTCGTTGAGATCTTTCTGGTCGTATGCTACATTGGCATATTCGCGTGCCACGGTGTTGTCGCGCATGATGGTCTTGGGGCTATGACCAAACATCTGGCTTACTTGTAAATCGAAGGGACGCACACCATCGCCCTGTTCAAAGGCAAAGTGAGCATCGCCCGTCGTTTCTCCCACTACGTACAGCGGAGCGCGCTCACGCTCGGCTATCTTGCGTACATGGTCGATATGTTTCTCGTCGATGAGCAATCCCATTCGCTCCTGACTTTCGTTGGCTATGATTTCCTTGGCAGAGAGGGTCTGGTCGCCAATAGGAAGTTTGGTCATGTCGATGAGGCCTCCGCATTCTTCTACGAGCTCGCTCAGACAGTTTACATGACCTGCGCTACCATGGTCGTGGATGCTCACTACGGGATTCACTTCCTCCTCGCATAGGGCGCGCACCAGGTTGTTGGCGCGTTTCTGCATCTCGGGGTTGGCACGTTGTACGGCATTCAACTCGATGCCGCTGCTGTAGCGACCTGTCTCCACCGAGGAAACGCTACCACCGCCCAAACCGATGCGGTAGTTGTCACCACCTACCACGACAATCTTGTTGCCCTTCTGAGGCGTGCCTTTCAGACAGTCGCGCTTCGTGCCGTAACCCACGCCACCAGCCAACATGATAACCTTGTCGTAGGCGTACTTGGGACTTTCCTGTCCTTCTTCCTGATGCTCGAAGGTGAGAACCGAACCGCAGATGAGCGGCTGACCGAATTTGTTTCCGAAGTCGCTGGCACCATTGCTGGCCTTGATGAGGATCTGCTCGGGAGTCTGGTAGAGCCATTCTCTGACAGGCAGGATCTGTTCCCACTCGCGGTCTTCCTCGGTACGGGGATAACTGGTCATATATACGGCAGTACCAGCGATAGGCCAACTGCCTACGCCTCCTCCCATACGATCGCGAATCTCACCGCCAGTGCCTGTGGAGGCTCCGTTGAAGGGTTCCACAGTGGTGGGGAAGTTGTGTGTCTCCGCCTTGATGCTGATCACGCTCTCTATGTCGCGGATGATGAAATAATCGCTTGTGCTATGATCCTGGGGGGCGAACTGCTCCACTACGGGACCTTGTGCAAAGGCTACATTGTCTTTGTAAGCCGAAATGATTTGATGAGGATTCTCCTGCGTGGTCTTCTTGATCATCCGGAAAAGGGATGACTCCATCTCCTGTCCGTCGATGATGAACTGGCCACCGAAGATCTTGTGGCGGCAATGCTCGCTGTTAATCTGGGCAAAGCCGAACACTTCACTATCTGTCAGATTGCGTCCCAACTGCTTTTCCACCTCGTGCAAGTATTCGATTTCCTCAGGGGAAAGGGCCAAACCCTCCTGCTCGTTGTATTCCTCCAGATTCTGAATGTACTGGATAGCGGCAGGCTTCATATCGATAGTGAAGATGTCTTGATTCAAACCCTCGTACATGCGCTGGAGCATGGGATCGTATTCGGCATCCTTGCCACTTACGGGAAAATATTCCTCGATGCGCTGGATGCCCTCGATTGCCATGTTCTGGGTAATCTCCACGGCATTGGTACTCCATGGAGTAATCATCTCGCGGCGGGGGCCTACGAAATATCCGTCCATCTTTTCGCTTTCTTCTACGGCAGCCTCGCCATAGAGCCAGCATAATTTTTCTATTTCAGCGGGTGTGAGAGCGTGGTCGCAAGCAGTGGCGATGATGCTCCCTCCCTTTGTCTTGAAGAATGTGATAACCATATTTTCAGTCCTAAATGTATAATGATATTTTATTAATGCACAAAAGTACGGAAAATCTGCCTATTTCCGCATATTTGATGGTAAAAAAAACTGCCATGTGGTGAGAAAGCGTTCACTTCGCAGTCAATACTTCATTTTCACAGATGAAGATATTCAGTACTACAGGAACTTGTCAATTTTTCAATTTTGCGTCTAGAAATAGCCTAAGTCGTTTGTCGCTTTTGGTTTTCAGGCAAACAATCTTACACCATCTTAGAAGATGAGAAAGTTTTGCTATTTTATCCTCATGCCATCTGCCGAGTACTCCTTGCCATTATGTGAGATTATGAATCTGCCATTTTTGAGTAACTTTCTTGGCATGTTAGTGCCATTTGCGGTGTCGTTGCCGTCAGAAATGTTCTTGATGTCAGTGGGATTGCTTTCCACTACTGTGAACGTCATCGTCTGATATTGGGTGTCGGGTAGGTATTGCCATATATAATCAGGCAACGTCTCTTCTGTGTAGTTTGTATTTGGGAGAACGATTCGGTATGCTTCGGTGAAGGTTATGCAGTACTGTTTCCCAACTTCAAACAGGTTGATCGATTCATAATCATCGTCAGATGACGAAAGAACGAAAGTCCTGGTAGCTCCTGATGGTATGGCACCACATTCGCAATGCATGACGGCTATCTCCTCATATGTGTCAGAATCTTGTATGTAGGCATAGAGGTAATGTGGCTCGCTATGTTTCTGGTTGTTTAGATAATACTCGGCATAGCCCAAGTCATTTAATGCGTTTACTGTCAGACTAATTGACAAATCAATGGCCCCGTTCTTCATGTAAACTTGATTGTCTGGAGTCATGGGACCTCCAGCTGTTGAAATGACTGGTTTCTCGATAATTTTAAGGTATGGTTGGTTGGCAGAAGTGAATTCGAGAATGGTAACAGTAGGCTTGTTAATGGCTGAAGACATCGTCATCTCTTTCCATTCGGTGTCTCCAGCAGTCAGATCTTTGAAGATAGGCGTTATCGTGTATTCGCCAGGCGTGAGAATGTCAGTCAATGATACACTGTATCCGAAATATGATTCTGTAGGATTGAGGTCAAATGATAGATACGAATTCATGTAGAAGGTGTTTTTGCCGTTCGAAGCCTTGGCGCCAAAAGCATAGCAGCGTTCACGGTAACATGCGTTGTAGAAATTTCCTACTATTTCCATAGTTTGGTCGCGTGTAAAATCTGTTTTTTTATCTAATGTCCAAGTGTCCGTATTAATTTCGCCCACGAAGTACTGTCCCCTGCACAACATTTTATTATCTTCGTTGATGGTTCCTCCTGCATCCGGCTTAAGGCCGAAGCAGGCTGCTTGTCCACTATAGTACGAGCCATAGATTCTGCCGTTTGAGTCTTTACAAGACAATGGCGGTTCCTCGGGAGAGGATGAGGTGAGAAGTACATATCCGTTGAACATTTCTCCCCATCCCCAATTTATGTGATATCGGCCTTCACGATATCCGTCGCAGACGAACATATGCCCTTCTGTCCCATCCGCGATACCACTATAGAGTACGGGGCGTCCTGCCGCCAACTCGTCATACACCTTCTCCTCCCACTCCTCATCGGTGAAGAATAATCTCGGCAACAAGGATGCAGAGGCATCGTAACCGAAATAGTCAACCATGCCAGAGAGGAAATTTGAACCAGTAGTACCGGAACTGTCACTACTATATCTCATGCTTGCGGCGACACCACAGTCGTGCATCAGTGTGGCAACAGCATCCGCCTCTTCCTGGGTGTATCCTCCTTGGTACGTGTCGAGCATATTGCTCCAGTCGTATGTGTGAGCACTGAAATCGGTGGAGTCACAGGCAGCTATCTCATAGATAGTGGAATTATCTGACCATGTGAAGGTGTAGTCGTACTTCTTCTTGCCAATGCCTGTTTTTGGATATTGCCACTTGCGCATAACTTGCGCCATGGCTGTAGCTACGCATCCCGTTGGTGCCTTAATACCGTTATAGGACGGACAGAAGTTGTTGTATGGTTCAAGCTCTGTCCATTGGGTGCCACCAAGCAAAGGGGTAATGGACTCGTATTCGGTCTGTGTGGTCCTCTGAGTACCCTCATTCACACATCTGACAATGGTTTCGTCGTACTGTGAAAGCCACCACTTCATGTTGTCTGGTATCTTGTTGATATCGAACGTCTCTCCTTCGTCAGAGATCATGAGTATGGCAGGCAGACAATCGTCAGCACTGAGTATTATGAAACCTCCATCGGTGACTCCGTTGAAGGCGTAGTAAGTGTTGAGCCCGTTCTTTTGAGATGAGTAAGCGAGATTGTATTTGCTGGTATCCTTTGTCTTGGATTCCATCATACCCTTTACCTCTGATGCTGTCTGTAATCTACAGAGTGCCTCTTCCGGAGTTAACTGGCGTGCGGCAGTTTTTGTTAGTGCCAAAATAATCATGACAACGGCTAAAAATACTTTCTTCATAATTTCTTTTACTTTAATTCCGTAGCATTTTTATTAATAATTATTTTTATAATTTCCTAAGCAATAAAAAGTTACTGAGGATATTACCATATCAACAATTTTACATGGTTTTGTGCTGCGAAATAGGAAACAGCAAACCATTGAACGACATGGCAAAATTGCAAATATAATATGAGACTATAGCAACTTTCGGTGTTTTTTTACGTTATGGACGTTTTTTGTGTCTTGGAATTGGCACACTCGTCAATTCCTGCCTTGGCAAGAGAGGTACAAGCTGTAAGTACTTCCAGCATAGCGAAGTGGTTGTATCAAATCGTATCAAGTTATCTTTTTGTTGTTGCTATTTCTTCACTTCCTTGGCCGACTTGCGCACGACCTTACCGTTCTTGTCGTAGCATGCGATTTCCAAATCCGCAGTGTTTAATCCTTCTTTCATTTCCTTGCTGGGAATGAAGGCGAATTTTCGTCGGATGATGTCATCCATCGAAACCATGTTCGGATCCGTTTGCGCCTTGGCTCTCAGTTCTGCACGAATGAAGCCGATACCAGGGATTTCCACCGTGTGACCATTCAGGGTTGCTGCCATGATGGCTTCTTTGAGTGCAACGCATGCACCGATTAATGCTGCTTCGGGAATCCCGCACTTGCTTGCACGCCTGATGAGTGAATCGGCATCGATTGTGGTGCCGTGATGCATCTTCATTACATACATGTCCTCTCCCTTGTGCTCGCCCACTTTGATAGTGGTCAGACAAGACTTTGCTACCAGTTTTCCTTTTGCTTCTCCCATAATACTTTTTCAGATTTTCTTGTTCTTCGTTGCAAATATACGCACTTTTTTAGAGAAATTTCTCACGACGGAACGAAAATCTTGTAGTTACACGGAAAATTTCTTGTAACTACACAGATTTTTTCTTGTAACTACATGATTTTTGTCTTGTAGTTACACGGTTTTCAGTGTACATAGGAAAATTTCTCTTGAGACGCGCGAATATTTTTCTTCCTATATGCAAAATGCTGAGAAAGTATGGTGGAAATTTTCGTAGCAGACACTTGGGCGTGCTATTTATTATAAGGTGAAATAAATATTTTGAGTTTGGAGTGAAAAAAAAACCGCAGATGTTTTGCTGATATGTAGAAAAGACGTACCTTTGCACTCGCAAAACGGAAATGATAGCTCAAGAGAGAGTGACTCAGTGATGCGCACCGGGCGTTTAGCTCAGCTGGTTCAGAGCATCTGCCTTACAAGCAGAGGGTC
>DCHV01000044.1:0-260 GCA_002314945.1 Prevotellaceae bacterium UBA1743 | reverse complement strand
GGCTCCTTAGCTCAACTGAATAGAGCATTTGACTACGGATCAAAAGGTTATAGGTTTGAATCCTATAGGAGTCACCATCTGATGTAAGTCAGTGGAACGGGTAGATACCAGAGTGGCCAAATGGGGCAGACTGTAAATCTGCTGGCTTACGCCTTCGGTGGTTCGAATCCATCTCTACCCACTCCAAGCTGCGGAAATAGCTCAGTTGGTAGAGCACAACCTTGCCAAGGTTGGGGTCGCGAGTTCGAGTCTCGTTTTCC
>DCHV01000027.1 GCA_002314945.1 Prevotellaceae bacterium UBA1743 | reverse complement strand
TTTATATTTTCAGAAGGATTTTATGTCGGATTTTTGAAATCTTCACTAAAAATCTATCTGAAAATAGTGGTGTAAATACTATTTATGGTCGCTATCGCTCAAAATCCACTAAAAATCTAACTAAAAATCCCGACTAAAGAACTTGCGAAACGTGAATAAAAAAACAACAATAAGATGAAATACGGTATCAAGGGATTCTTTTTCAGTGTCATATTCACACTGAGTGCATGTACGGAAACAGTGGATGTCTCCACACGCTATGAGTTTGAAGGACGGACTGCATTGGACTACATCATGTTGCACGAGAAATACAGCACCTACGAACAATTGCTGCACCAGGTGAAAGTGAGTTCTGTGAGCAAGACAACTGTGGCCCAGCTATTGGATGCACGCGGCCACTTTACCATCTTTGCTCCCACCAACGAGGCCATACAAGCCCACCTCGACACGCTCTATGCACAGCACGAGATAGATGCACCTGCATGGGAGGGATTCCGGGACAGTCTGAAACTCGACTCCGTACGACGTATGATTGTCCTGAACAGTATCATTGACAGCGGTGACGACTATCCTGCCTTCGAAACGATCGACCTACCTGTGACGCAGGATGCAGAAATCCCCCTGCCCAACATGAACGACCGCAAACTGACCGTTTACTACGGAGAAGAGAATGGTGACATCTTTATCAACGGCTGTCTGTTGGATGCCACGCAACGCGACATACCGCTCTCCAACGGCTACCTACATGCCGTGAAGCAAGTGATTGCCCCTAATGATATCACGATGGGCAATTTCTTTTCCCAGATCCTGATAGACCGTAGCGAGGGCTATCATGTCATGGCGATGCTGGTAAAGGCAGTAGGGCTGACTGACACGCTGAAGAAGTATCGCGACGAAGTATATGAGAAACGCTATCAGCAAGGGCTGATTCCCGATGAATGGTACACCTACGAAGGGTATGCACCCCAGCACCGCTACATGGGCTTCACCTGTTTTGCCGAGACTGATGCATTCTGGAGCGAAACCCTCGGAAAGCCCGCGCTTGACATCACGGTGCAGGATGTGGTGGACTATCTCACCGATCGCAATATCTATCCCGACGCACGTAAGGATCAGAATTACTGTGATGAAGGGAATTTCCTCCACCGTTTCGTCACCTACCATTTCCTACCCGAAAAACTAAGCAAAGACCATTTGGTATATCATTACAACGAAGAAGGATACAATGAGAACATGAATGCACGTGGGGTGGCCATGTGCGATTACTACACCACCATGGGCCAACGCCGTCTGCTGAAACTCTACGAGTGCGCCGAAAACGAGGGGACTTTCCTCAACCGCTTCCCCAATCTCGACAACGGAAGAAGCGGGAATTACCACGAACTGTCATGCGACCCTGGGAAAGAGGGCATCTTCGTGGGAAAGCCCGACTTGGAGGGGAAGAACAGCCTGATAAACGGATATGTGTATCCCATCGATCAACTGTTGGTGTTTGACGATGAAACAGCCCGCAACATGGGGAAGAGCCGTCTGCGCTTCGACGCAACCTCGCTATGGCCCGAATTCATGAACAACGACATACGATGCTCCAAAATCACGGACGAACGCCACCTGCGAGTCTGCATACCCAAGGACGTGATCTACCCCTATCTGGCAGACCTTCGACTTTCCGACGATACCTATTTCATCTATTGGACAGCACGTGGATGGGGATGGATGAACTATCTCGGGGATGAGGTGAATATCCAGGGGAACATGGACGTGACCATGCGCCTTCCACCCGTACCCTATACAGATACCTACGAATTGCGCTACTCGTGCCAAAACGGAGGAGTGATGGGTAATCGTGGCATCTTCCAGTTCTACTGGGGCGAGGATCCCGACAACCTTGCTGCCATGGACATTCCACTCGACCTGATGATTGGGTCGGAACAACGCAGTACCAAGGCAGGATATTTCCCGAGCGGCATCGGCTGGGAACAAGACACGGACGACGATGACTACAACATCAACGTGGACAAGATCATGCGCAACAAGGGATTCATGAAAGGTGCCAACATCTATCGCGCAGGCAGCGTAGTGGCACGCAAGAGCAGCATCACCATGCGACGCATCATCATCAAGAAAAAGATGGAGGCAAACAAGATGTACTACCTGCGCTTCAAAGCCTGTCTGGATGACCCCAAGCGAGAATTCTACCTCGACTACCTGGAGCTATGCCCCAAGTCGGTGTATGACAACCCCTATGAACCCGAGGACATCTGGTAATCATTGCCGTCCTGAGAAAAACTCAACGAATAGTTTCCACTTTCGAAAAATATGCGTACTTTTGCAGTATATAAACAATATATTGCACATGAAAAGTAAATTTGCCGTAATTTTGGTCATAGCTGCCCTATGCATCGGCTGCCGTGGCAACAAGAATGCTGACACGGATGCTGCCGAAGCTCTGGCAGAGCGAATCCTCGGAGAGAAAGCTTCGGGCATCGAGTTCATTTCCGACACCACTCACCACGACACCTTCCGCCTGGAGCAGAATGAAAGCATGGTACGTATCGTGGGAGACAATGCTGTATCCATGGCGGTCGGACTCAATTATTACCTGAAAAATTATCTCGGCGTAGATTATGGGTGGATGAAGGGCGAACTGAGCATCCCTGAGAAGTTGGTTCCAGTGACGGAGCCTATCGAACGCACGGCAAAGGTGGGCGACCGCTTCTTCCTGAATTACTGCACCTATGGCTACGCGCTACCCTGGTGCAGTTGGGAGCAATGGGAATGGCTGATAGACTGGATGGCCCTGAATGGCATCAATATGCCCCTTGCTCTGACAGGCCAGGAATATATATGGCTCGATGTGTGGCAGCAAATGGGAATGACGTCCGATGAAACACGGGCTTATTTCTCGGGACCGGCACATCTCCCCTGGCATCGCATGGGTGAGATGGACGGGTGGCAGGGTCCGCTGCCTCAGTCGTGGATAGACGGACAGATGAAACTGCAGAAACAAATCCTGAAGCGTGAGCGTGAATTCGGGATGCGTCCCGTGCTGCCTGCATTCTGCGGACACGTGCCAGGGCGTATTGCTGAACTGTACCCTGACGCAAACATCAAGAAGATTGCATCGTGGTGCAATTTCCCTTCCCCCTACTTCCTCGACCCCAACGACTCTCTCTTCAGCCGTGTACAGAAACTCTATCTGGAAAAGCAGACGGAGGTGTTCGGCACGGACCATTATTACGGGGCAGACCCCTTCAACGAGATGGTACCTCCCAGTTGGGAACCAGAATACCTGGCAGGTGTGACGAACAGAATCTATTCGACGATGGCAGAGGTGGATGCCGATGCAAAATGGATAGAGATGGCATGGATCTACATCAACAATCCAAAGGGATGGTCTCCTGCCGCGAAGAAGGCTTGCATGGACTCTGTCCCCAAAGGAAAACTGATCATGCTGGATTACCAGGGAGAATATGCCGAACTATGGCGTGAGACAGAGAGCCATTACGGGCAACCATTCATCTGGTGCTATTTAGGCGACTTCGGCGGAGTAGATGTACTGGAGGGCAATATCGTACAGGTGGACAAGATGCTGAAATCGCTGTTTGAGGCAGAGACTACATGCACGGGATTGGGATGCACGTTGGAAGGCTTTTCCGTGGCACCTCATCCCTTTGAATACTTCTATGAAAGACTCTGGTGCGACACGCTTGACCCATACGAATGGATAAGAAATTGGAGTTCACTGCGACGCGATGCTCCCTGTACTGCCACGGAAGAGGCCTGGGAGAAACTGATACGCGAAGTGTTCATACATCCTGCCGCCTATTTCGCCGGTTCCATGATGGCACAGCATCCCGCATTCGGACATCACAATCCGCAAGAGAGGCTCCCCTACAACAATGACACGCTGCTGGAATGTTGCCGTGTACTCCTGGCGAATCCCTCGGACAGGGACAATTCCCGCTATGACATCGCGACGCTATACACGCAGGTCATCGCCAACCTGTTCACCCTGCTAAGCGACCGTTACACGGATGCCGCCAATGCAGGTGACGTATCCCGCATGAAGGAACTCAGGGACCTGTCCGCCAAAATGTTTGCGGATGCTGACGCACTCCTTGCAACACGCGAGGACATGCTCTTCGGCCGCTGGATCAGCAATGCACGACGTTTCGGAACAGACGCTGCCGAGGAGGACTATTTCGAAGAGAATGCCCGCACGCTATTGACACGCTGGGGATGCGACATGTGTCTGGATGACT
This sequence comes from Prevotellaceae bacterium UBA1743, assembly GCA_002314945.1. Classification (GTDB taxonomy): domain Bacteria; phylum Bacteroidota; class Bacteroidia; order Bacteroidales; family Bacteroidaceae; genus Physcousia. Next base: position 22,215 of record DCHV01000027.1, on the reverse strand, counting down.
ATGCACGCCGTCTGTGGCAGGGATTGGTGGGAGACTACTATTTCCACCGTTGGCAGGCCTTCTTCGATGCCACAATTGAGCGTGTAGAGAATGGTCTTCCCGTGGATGGCGAATGGTACAACAAGGAATTCTGGCCCGTACTCGTGAAGATGGCAGAGGATGTGATGTATTCCAAGAAGCCATATCCAGCCGATCCTACGGGTGATTCCTTCGATGTGGCACGTGATGTGGATTCGCGGATAGACGAATACCGTGCTGTCATCGGATCATCGGATTGCAATTAGAGTGTGTAACTTGGAATTATTTTTGTAAAAATGCGTACTATGAGAATGTCTATTGTGGGGGTATTTGCTCTCTGTCTGATGTTATTATTGTGCAATTGCGGAAACAAGGAAGCCGCGGTAACAAAGAACATCCCAGTAGTAAATCTGAGCACTGTACAAATAGCGAAAGGCATCAGCGAAAATAGTTACCCAGGAACGACACAAGCAGCCGACGAAAGTCGCTTGGCTTTCCGCGTAGCAGGTACGTTGGAAAGCATCCCCGTAAAAGTAGGCAACCGTGTGCGCAAGGGACAGGTATTGGCACGGATGGACAGCCGCGACTACAAGGTGCAGCTCGCTGCCGCCCAAGCTGAATACGAAAGCACAAAAGCAGAGTGCGAGCGTATCATTTCCCTGTACGAGGATGGTGGCACCAGTGCCAACAACTACGACAAGGCTCGCTATGGACTGGAACAAATCACACAGAAGTTGGCACACGCCAAGGATCAAGTGGAAGACTGTGTGCTCTATGCCCCCTTCGACGGCTATGTGCACGAGGTGAATTATGATGGCCACGAGACAGTAGGATCTGGGATGCCCATCGTGAGTGTTTTCGCAGACAAAAAGATAGAAGTGGTGACCCACATCCCCGTATCGGAATATAACAGACAGTCGGAATACGACCGCATCACAGCCACCTTCAGTTCACCCAATCGCACGGTATCACTGAAACTATTGAACATCTCGAAGGATGCCAATGCGAACCAGCTCTACACGATGCACCTGCAGATAGAGGATGACGACAAGGAAATCACTCCAGGACTGACTGCCATGGTAAACATTTTCGGCAAGGAGAAAGACAACCTCCCCCTCGAAATACCATCCTCGGCAGTACTCTGCGAAAACGACCAGACATACGTCTATCTCTACTCAGACAGCATCATACACAAGACACCTGTCAGAGTAAGCCATCTGAGTTCCCGTGGCACCATCCAGGTCATTCAGGGACTGGAAGCAGGACAAAAAGTCGTTTCGGCAGGCGTGCATCATGTATCGGACGGCCAACGTGTACGCCCCGCATCCGAGCCCTCGAAGACCAACGTAGGAGGCCTACTCTAAAAACATCCACCCTGTAGAGCAAAATGAATATGGATTTCGGTAAATGGGCTTTCAATAACCAAAAACTTGTTTCCTTCCTCATCTGCGTGCTTCTTATAGGAGGGATTTTCAGTTACTGGGTACTGCCTAAGTTGGAGGACCCAGAGATTCCTGTAAGCCAAGCCATGGTAGTAGGCATCTACCCTGGAGCATCGGCTCATGAAGTAGAACTCGAACTGGCTGACCCACTGGAGAAAGCCATACGCCAAATGCCCAACGTGGAGGCTCTGGAAACGAACTGCTTCCAGGATATGTGCATGATCATGGTAAATCTGCAACAGACTGTACCCCTCGAAGAGTTGGAACAACACTGGGATATGTTGCGCCGCAAAGTGACGAGTGCAGCCATTCCTCAGGAAGCAACCGTAAAGGTACAGGATGATTTCGGAGATATGTTTGGTATGTTCTTCTCCATTTCCGGGGACGGATTCTCGGACAAGGAACTATCAGACTACGCAGAATTCATCAAACGTGAGCTTTCGTCGATAGAAGGCATCAAACGTATTGACATCTACGGACAACGCAAAGAGGGCATCCGAGTGACCATGAAGCAGGACAAGTTGTCGCAGATGGGTGTATCGCCCCTGGAAATACTGCATACATTACAGGCTCAGAGCGCAACGGTTTATGGCGGATATTTCGAGAACGGTTCCATGCGAACCCGTGTGATAGTAGGAGACCGCGCCACGAAGGAAGAGGAGATAGCCAACCTGATAATCCAGGGGCATGAAGGAGACCAGGTACGCCTCTCCGACCTTGCCGATGTCCATCGCGAATACGACAAACCCACACGCAGAGCGATGACTTACGATGGAACTCCTGCCTTGGGAATGAGCATTTCCACTTCGCAAGGAGTGGATGTGACAAAGTTGGGGAAAAAGGTAGATAACCTCATCGAAGAACTGAAAGATCGTCTGCCAGCCGGAGTGGAATGCAACAAAGTATTCTTCCAGCCAGAACGTGTATCAGAAGCCCTGAACACATTCATCATCAACCTGATAGAATCCGTTTTGCTGGTAGTGGTGGTACTGATGGTATTCATGGGACTGAAATCAGGCCTCATCATCGGATATTCCCTCGTCGTAATCGTACTCGGCTCCATCCTGGTACTGAAAGGGATGGACGGTACCCTGCAACGCGTATCCCTTGCCTCATTCATATTAGCCATGGGTATGCTGGTGGACAATGCCATCGTAATAGTAGATGGCGTGCTGGTGGACAAGAAGCGTGGACTACCGCGGGAAACAGCCCTTACTTCCACAGCCAAGAAGACTGCCATGCCATTGCTGGGTGCTACGCTGATTGCCATCCTGGCTTTCCTTCCCATCTTCCTGAGTCCAGACACGACAGGATTGTATGTGCGCGACCTGTTTATCGTCATGGCAGTTTCCCTGCTCCTCTCATGGATATTGGCTCTGGTACATGTGCCACTGCTATGCAACAAACTATTGTATAGCAAAAAGGAAAAGAAAGAAGTCGTACAGAACAATCCGACGACCGAGGAATACCAAGGAGTAATGTACAAGGTGCTCCGAGGTATGCTCTCTGGAATGCTGAGTCATCGTATCATCACGGTGACATGTGCGGTGGCCCTCTTTGTAGGATGTGCCTATTGCTACAAATACCTGCCCCAAGGCTTTTTCCCTGACATGAATTACAATCAGATGTACATGGAATACAAGCTGCCCGAGGGCAATAACCAGACACGGGTGGAGAAAGACCTGAAAAAGATTCAGGAGTACCTGAAGACATATCCCGAGATAACGCATATAACAGCCTCGACCGGAGGTACGCCATCGCGCTACAACCTGGTACGATGCATTGCCACTCCTTCTCTTTCATACGGAGAACTGATTATTGACTTCACCACCCCCAAGGCTTTGGCGGAGAATATCGAGACACTGGAAAGGAACGTATCTGAGATGTTCCCTGATGCCTACGTGAAGTTTAAGCGCTACAACCTGATGTACAAGAAATTTCTTATAGAGGCTCAGTTTATCGGCCCTGACCCAGCTATCTTGCATCAACTCTCGGACAGTTGCCGCAACCTGATGATTCGCACAGGTGCCGTATCAAACATCACCACAGACTGGGAGCCCAAAGTACCAAAGTTGGAAGTGAAATACAATCAGGAAAACGCACACCGCTTAGGATTGTCGCGCAAGGAAGTAGGCGCCTCACTGATGGCGGCTACTGATGGAATACCTGTGGGCTCCTTCTATGACGGCATTCATCACGAATCCATCTATCTGGATTGCGTGGATCACAATGGCGAAGCAATCAACATGCTGGAGAATGCTTCTGTCTTTGGCTTGACTCCCAACTTGACATCCATATTGAACAAAAACAACCTGATGCAACTCTTGTCGGGGTATCTGGAAAAAGGAAAAGTGGTAAGCAATGCACTATCCACCACCCCACTGCGTCAGATAAGCGATAGTGTGGTAGTCGGTTGGGAAGACCCTGTTGTAATCCGCTACAACGGACAGCGAGCACAACGTGTACAATGCTCCCCTGCCAAAGGACAGAGTGCAAACAGTGCCAAGGCTGCAATAGAAAAGAGGATGAAGGAGGAAAACTTCACTCTACCCGAGGGATACAAATTGCAGTGGCAAGGAGAAGATGCTGCCTCGAAGAGTTCCATGAAATACCTCTTCAACAAATACCCCTTGGCTATTATCCTGATGATTGTCATTCTCATCATGCTCTTCAAGGACTACAAAGTGCCCATCATCATCTTCTGCTGCATACCTATGATTCTGACTGGCGTAATCCCTGCTGTATTGATATCTGGTCATAGTTTCGGATTTGTGGCTATCGTAGGCGTGCTGGGTTTGGTAGGCATGATGATCAAGAACGGCATAGTACTGATGGATGAGATAAACTTCCAGATTGCGGAAGGAAAGGCTCCACGTGAAGCCCTTATCACGTCGTCCCTCTCGCGACTCCGTCCTGTATCAATGGCCTCAGTCACCACCATCCTCGGTATGATACCGCTGTTGCCAGATGCTATGTTCGGTTCTATGGCAGCCACCATCATGGGAGGATTGTTGGCAGGTACCATCATCGTCCTTTTGCTAATCCCCGTACTCTACGCCATATTCTACAAGATAAAATGAGAAGACACATAATCATTACATCCATAGCCTTGTGGCTATCCTGCATGGCGCAAGCAGAGGTACTTACCCTGGACAGTTGCGTGCAGATGGCTCTTCGCAACAACCGCGAAATAAAATCGTCCCAGATACGAACCCAGGAACAATTACAGACGCAGAAAGCATACAAAGCCAACTATTTCCCGAACATCACGGCTAACGGAAACTACCTGAACGACTTCAACAACCATACGTTTGACACTCATCTGACAAATCTCATCCCGGGAAATGTCAAAGGAGAATTTCAGGAATTCAGCCAAGCGCTCTTATCTGCCATAGGACAATACGATCCACAGCTGGCTCAGAGATTGGCAAACATAAGCGACAAGATATCCTTGGATTACAACCTGAAGAACATATATTCTTTCGGAGTGACACTGGCACAACCCATCTATATGGGAGGCAAAATCACAGCCGCATACAACATGAGCAAACTGGGAATGCAAATGGCGCGGCAAAATGAGAAACTTACACGCGAAGATGTCATCGTGAAGACGTACGAAGCATATTCCCTGCTGCTAAAAGCAACAGAGATGCATCGCGTAGCGTTGCAATACGACAGTCTGCTGACACAACTGAAGACAGACGTGGAAAATGCCGAAAAACACGGATTGCGCGGACACAACGAGGTGTTGAAGGTACAAGTAAAGAAGAATGAAGCACAACTGCAGATCGTACAGGCAGAGAATGCCATCAAACTTGCACGGATGAACCTGTGCCACCATATCGGCTGTTCACTCAGTGATGATGTACAAATAGCAGAAGTGAAAGCAGAGGGTGTTCAAGCATCCCAAGCAAATGCCTCGGTAAATACTCGTCCAGAGTTTGATATACTGGAACTGAAGAGTGAATTGGCACGCGAAAAGGTAAAATTGGCGCGAAGCGAGTTTCTCCCACAAGTAGGCGTACAGGTCTCTTCTTCGTATGTACACGGAGGAGAAGTAGCAGGTGGAACATTATTCAACAGTAAGACCCCTTACACAATGGCTTTGGTAAACCTCTCTGTCCCTATCTGGCACGGCAATGAGGCACAGCACAAAGTGAAAGCAGCAAAGTTGGAGTATGAACGCACACTGGTAGAACAACAGGATCAGGTGGAAAAGATGAATCTGGAAATGCAGCAATGTGCCAATGTACTGGATGAATCCATCGTAGAACTGGAACTGGCAAAAACCAGCGTAGAGCAAGCGGGAGAGAATCTGCGCAACAGTCGTCGTGCGTTCGACGTAGGATTGGAGACACTGAGCGAACTATTAGAGGCACAAACACTATGGCAAGAAGCATGTGCCAAGAAAGCCATTGCTGAAAGCCAGTTGATAGTAAATAGAGTGAAATACGAAAAGGCGTGCGGCCAACTATGACATTAATTATTAAAATAATAAAGATATGAAAGCATTTGTATTCCCTGGACAGGGAGCTCAATTCTCAGGAATGGGCAAGGAATTATACGAAAACAACGAGACAGCAAAGACCCTGTTTGAGAAGGCCAATGAAATATTGGGATTTCGCATCACAGACATTATGTTCAACGGCACGGACGAGGAACTGAAACAGACGAAAGTAACACAACCAGCTGTATTCCTCCACAGTGTGATAAGTGCAGTATGCCTGGGAGAGGAGTTCAAACCTGATATGGTAGCTGGACACAGTCTTGGCGAATTCAGTGCGTTGGTTGCAGCAGGAGCATTATCCTTCGAAGACGGATTGAAACTGGTGTATGCACGTGCCATGGCTATGCAGAAAGCCTGTGAAATGGCACCTGGCACCATGGCAGCCGTCATGAACCTCGACTTCGAAACAATAGAGCGTATCTGCGAGGAGGTGCGTACCGAGGTGGGTGGTGAATTGGTGCTGGCCAATTACAACAATCCCACCCAAGTAGTGATAAGCGGTAGTATAGAGGCTGTAAACACAGCTTGCGTGCGTCTGAAAGAGGCAGGTGCAAAGCGTGCTCTCGTGCTGAATGTAGGCGGTGCATTCCATAGTCCTCTGATGCAACCTGCACAAGAGGAGTTACAGAAGGCTATCGAAGCGACTGAATTCCACACACCATGTTGTCCCGTATATCAGAACGTGGATGCTGAGGCACAGACCGAGCCTGAAACCATAAAGAAGAACCTGATTGCCCAACTCACATCAAGTGTACGTTGGACCAAGGAAGTGCAGAACATGGTAGCAGCAGGGGCAACAGAGTTCGTAGAATGCGGACCTGGCAAAGCTCTTACTGGCATGATTAGCAAGATTGACCAAAATGTGAATGCCCACACTCTGTAATGGGCAAAATCATTATTTATCAGGTCTTTACCCGCCTGTTTGGCAATGACAACACCAATTGCCAGAAGAATGGGGATATACACACAAATGGTTGCGGCAAAATGGCCGATTTCACTCCCAAGGCTTTGGAACAGATACGAAGCCTCGGCTGTACACATATTTGGTACACAGGGCTGATTGAACATGCCACACAAAGCGACTATTCGGAATACGGCATTCCAGTAGATTGCAGCGAATTGGTTAAGGGAAAAGCAGGCAGCCCGTATGCGATAAAGGATTATTACGACATTGACCCAGACTTGGCTGTACGAGTCCCAAAAAGGATGCACGAGTTTGAACAATTAGTAGCACGTACGCACAGAGCCCGCCTGAAGGTAATCATGGACTTCGTACCGAATCATGTAGCACGTCAATATCACTCGGATGCAGCAAACAAGGATGTGCACGATCTGGGCGCAGACGACGATTGTTCACTCGAATTCAGCACACGCAACAACTTCTATTATCTGAACGAGCCCTTTTCGATGGAGGGAATCAGTTCATACACTGAGTGCCCAGCCAAAGCAACAGGAAACGATGCCTTTTGCGCACATCCGAGCCACAATGACTGGTATGAAACGGTGAAACTGAACTATGGTATAGATGTATGCCACGGACGAAGCACACACTTTCAACCAATCCCCGACACATGGGAGAAGATGCGCGATATCCTGCTATTTTGGGCATCAAAGGGTATCGACGGATTCCGTTGCGACATGGCAGAAATGGTTCCAGTGGATTTCTGGGAATGGGTGATTCCCCAAGTGAAAGAAAAACATCCCGACCTCATCTTCATCGCCGAAGTATATAATCCACTGGAGTATCGAAGCTACTTGCATAAAGGACATTTCGACTACCTCTACGACAAGGTAGGACTATACGACACGCTGAGAGCTGTCATCTGCGGGTGGAAATCCACACAGGATCTCACCTTGTGTTGGCAGTGGGTGGATGACATACGCGACCAAATGCTCTATTTCCTGGAGAACCATGATGAGCAACGATTGGCAAGCGACTTCTTCGCCGGCAATGCTCGAAAGGGAAAAGCCGCCTTGATGACAGCCGTCATGATGGGAAAGAACCCAATAATGCTCTATGCAGGTCAGGAACTGGGCGAAAGAGGAATGGAAGAAGAAGGATTCAGCGGCAGGGACGGACGCACGACTATCTTCGACTATTGGCACATAGACACCCTGCAACGGTGGCGCAACGGTGGCGCATACGACGGAGGCCGACTGACAAACGAAGAACAGGAACTGCAGACCTTCTACCGAAACATTTTGAATCTGTGCCACACCTGCCCCACCCTCGCAGAAGGCGACTTCTACGACCTGATGTATGTAAATCCACAATTGAACCGCCAATACGCATTCCTGAGGCATCTGAAAGGAGAAACTATAGTGGTTGTAGCGAACTTCGAAGAAGAGGAAACAGAGATTGACCTAAATATTCCAGCACACGTATTTTCGCTTTATCAACTGAAAGAAAACGAAGAGGCCGACACCATCGATTTACTGACCCGAAAAGCAGGAAAAACAGCATTCACAAGCACATATCCATGCCATCTTCGTATTCCAGCCTCAGAAGGCTTGATATTATCCGTTAAAACATCTAAATAATACTGCCATTTTTTGGCAAAATGGCTAAAAACGCCTATATTTGCAGAAAAATAAGGGATAAAGCTTAGAAAAAAGAATCTGAACTAAAAAATTATAAATGGAAGATCAAGACAGAATCATCAAGGTGGACATCGAGTCCGAAATGAAAAAAAGCTACATCGACTACTCGATGAGCGTCATCGTCTCGCGTGCCCTCCCTGATGTACGTGACGGATTTAAGCCAGTTCATCGTAGAATCCTATACGGAATGAAGGAACTGGGCAACCTGCACAGCAAACCTTACAAGAAGTGTGCACGTATCGTGGGTGAAGTATTGGGTAAATATCACCCCCATGGCGATAGCTCGGTTTACGGAGCGTTGGTGCGCATGGCACAGGAGTGGAATATGCGTTACATGCTGGTAGATGGCCAGGGTAACTTTGGTTCTGTGGATGGCGATGGCGCAGCTGCCATGCGTTACACGGAGGCAAGGTTGGCATTGATGGGAGAAGCCATGATGGACGACCTGGAGAAGGAAACCGTGGACATGACGAACAACTTCGACGACACCTTGCGCGAACCAACCGTTATGCCTACCCGCATTCCGAATCTACTTGTGAATGGAGCAACAGGTATCGCAGTAGGTATGGCTACCAACATCCCCACCCACAACCTCGGTGAAGTGTTGGATGCGTGCATTGCGTTCGTAGATTGCCCCACCATGAATGTGGAAGACCTCATGCAATTTATCAAAGGCCCCGACTTCCCCACTGGCGGCTTCATTATGGGCACACAGGGTATCAAGGAAGCATACGAAACCGGAAGAGGGCGTATCGTGATGCGTGCAAAAGCCGACATTGAGGCAGAAGAAAGTCACGACAAAATCGTAATCACCGAAATCCCATACGGAGTAAACAAGCAGCAATTGATCGAATATATCGCTCAGTTGGTACAAGACAAGAAATTGGAAGGCATAAGCAACGCCAATGACGAGAGTGATCGTGAAGGAATGCGTATCGTCATTGACGTAAAACGCGATGCCAATGCACGTGTCGTCCTGAACAAGCTATTCAAGATGACTCCCCTGCAAAGTTCTTTCAGCGTGAACAGTATCGCCTTGGTAAAAGGACGTCCTCGTCTGCTCACTCTGCCTGACTTTATCCGCAATTTCGTGGAGCACCGTCATGACGTAGTAATCAGACGTACGAAATACGATTTGCGCAAGGCCGAGGAACGTGCTCATATTTTGGAAGGCTTGATAATCGCCAGCGACAATATCGACGAAGTAGTACGTATTATCAAGGCGAGCAAGACGCCGACAGACGCTCAAAGAAATTTGGAGGCACGCTTCAACTTGGATGAAGCACAGTCGAAAGCCATCGTAGATATGCGACTGAGCCAGTTGACAGGCCTTCGTCAGGAAGACTTGCACAACGAGTACGACGAATTGATGAAGAAAATCGAATACTACAATCAGATTCTCACCGATGACGAGCTCTGCAAGAAGGTTATTAAGGACGAGCTGACAGAAGTAAAGAATCAATTCGGCGACGAGAGACGTACCGTAATCATGCCAAGCGAGGAGGAATTCAACGCCGAAGATTTCTACGCAGATGACGAGGTGGTAGTCACTCTAAGTCACGCTGGCTACATCAAACGCACACCATTGGCAGAGTTCAAGGCACAAGGACGTGGCGGCATAGGAGTAAAGGGAAGCGCTACACGCGACAACGACTTCATCGAACATATCTATCCTGCCACGATGCACAACACAATGATGTTCTTCACTGCCAAGGGACGCTGCTACTGGCTGAAAGTCTATGACATTCCAGAAGGAGCCAAGAACAACAAGGGACGTGCAATCCAGAATATGTTGATGATTGATCCAGGCGATAGCGTAAATGCATGTTTGTGCATACGCAAGCTCCAGGATGCAGCCTTCTGCGAGAGTCACTATGTACTCTTCTGCACCAAGAATGGTTTAGTGAAGAAGACCTGTCTGACAGAATACAGCCGTCCACGCACAAATGGTGTAAATGCCATCAACATTCGCGAAGATGACAGAGTAGTGGCAGTGGAACTGACAAATGGTAGCAACGAGATAGTCGTAGCCAATAGTGGTGGTAGAGCTGTACGCTTCAACGAGGGTGACGTCAGAGCAATGGGACGTGTAAGTACTGGTGTGAACACCATCATTCTCGATGACAACGAGCAGGATTGCGTAGTAGGCATGGCTGTAGTGAACGATCCCGAGAACGAGACAATCATGGTACTTAGCGAGCAAGGATTCGGCAAACGCACGAGTGTAGAAGAATATCGCAAGACAAGCCGCCACGCCAAGGGTGTCAAGACAATAAACATCACCGAAAAGACGGGAGTCTTGGTTGCAATTCAAGTAGTACGTGAAGATGACGATCTCATGATTATCAACAAGAGTGGCACTACCATCCGCTTGCACGTTGAAGACTTGAAGGAGACCAAGAACAGAGTTGCTCAAGGCACCAAGGTCATTGAACTGAAGAAACGCAACGACACGATAAGTCATGTATGTGTCGTGCCCAGAGACGATGAAGAAGAAGACGGAACTACATCGGAAGAAATCGAAGAAAACATTAACGACAACACTGAAAACTAAAGTAACAAACCAATAAAACAGCTTTTTGTTATGAAAAAAATCATTTTATCAATGGCAATCCTGCTGATGGCAGGAGGAAGTGTAATGGCTCAGTCTGCACAGGACAAGGAAGCAGCGAAGGCTGCAAAGGCAGCCGAAAAAGCTGCAAAGAAAGAAGCCAAAACTCAGTTCCAGGAGGCACTGAAAATCAAAGAAGCACTGGACTTGAAAATTAACGAGAAGAAAGCCACAGAAGACGAGTTGAAGACAGAAAATGCCAAAATCAAAGATTATGCATTGAAAGCTCTGAACAGTGGATACCTGGACGAAAGCCGTTATGCAGAGGCATGGAAGATGGCATCAGGCGCTTCACTTCAGTTGAACAACCTGTACATTGCCGACGTGACAAACAAATTACCTATTGACACGATGCAATTCTTTGCAAATGTAAAAGACCTGACCAAGAGTTTGAAGAACGAGTTGAAATACACCAAAGTCACCAAGGGTGAGACAGGAAACGAGAAGTTCGTCGAAGGTCGCAAGAAGAATCTGGCACAAAGTGGCGACTACTACATCTATGCAGCACAATTGTTGGGTGAAAGCAAGCGTTACGACAATGCATTGGAAGCCTTTTCTTTGGCTATGAATTTCAAGGATGACTATCCCGAAGTTGCCAACATGATTGAATCACGCTTCGAAAACAGTCAATTGGCTTACTACGCATTCCACATGGCACACGATGCAAAGAAGTACGATTCCATGGAACAGTACTACGACAAGGCTATGCAATATGCCGATGGCGCAAAGGTAACAGAGCAAGTATATCAGCAATCCTTCTTGGAGCGTGGTGATACTGCAACTTGGGCAACCAAGATTCATGACATGTGTCTGAAAGCTCCTCAGGAGAACACAGAAAACATCCAGATGTTGTTAGGCTTCTATCAGAAAAAGGGTCTTGACAAGATGTCTGCTTTTGCCGATGAAGTATTGGCAGTGGATGACCAAGTGCTGATTGCAGTCTATGCAAAAGCATTCGTTCTGTTCAATTCCGAGAAATATGATGATGCACTTGTACAATACCAGAAGTGCACCGAAATCAAGCCTGATTACTATGATGCATGGTATCAGAGCGGTCTGTGCAAATATCGTCAGGCACTGGCTTTGAATTCCACAATCAGCAACATCAAGAATCAGAAGGAAGCAAAGGCCGCCAAAGACAAGACCATCAGTCTGTTTACAGAGGCTATCCCCTACTTCGAAAAAGCACGCGAATGTGCACCCGATGAACCCTCAAAATGGGCATACGAGTTGAAGCAATGTTATACCGTATCCGGCAATGCAGCAAAGGCGGCCGAAATGGATAAATTGCTCTGATACGAAATAGTTGTTCCATAATCTAAATGATAGGGGTGGGACACAAAACGAGTCCCACCCCTTTATATAAATACACACAAATAGCGAAGTAAATAGATGAGATTGAGATACATTATTATCATTTTGCTAACAATACTGTCCATAGTACCCGCCACAGCACAGAAGAAAGCGGCTCAGCCCAAGATGAAGGTACTATACAAAAACGCAAAGACAGCGATGAAGGTCTATGCTGGTCAAGATCCTCCGAAGGCAGCCCTTTTGCAAGCGCTGGCACGCCCCGAACTGACAAACAAAGAGAAAGCAAAAATCTATTATACCACAGCTTTGCTTGCACAAAATTCCAACGCAGTACAGAATCAGAAGGCATATCTGAAACAGATGAAAACGCCCAATGACTCTATTGCTTTATTTGCTACTATTCTGGAAATGTACAACTACTTGGAGTTGTGCGACAGTGTAGATGCAATTCCTAACGACCGAGGTCGCATCAACCTGAAATATCACAGAAAATCAGAGTCAATGAAGCAAAAGCATCGCTCCAATCTGTTGACAGGCGGAAAATTCTTCTTGAAGAAACTGGACTATGCCAATGCTTTGCCTTATATGGAAATGTATCTCTCTACGTGCAAAGACAGTACTGACGCTGATTTCGGAAAAGTTTCATACTGGGCTACAATTTGTTCCTTCAACCTGAAAAACTACGTCAATACACTGAAACATTCCATACCCGCAATCCAGTTTGCAGACGAAGCGACAAAGCCCATCCTCCAAGAATACAGAGTAAGGTGCTATCAGATTTTGAAAAGCACACAGGCATACGAACGTGAATTGCAAGTAGGCGTACACCAATACCCCAACTATGATTTCTTCTTTGTCAATTTGATAGACTGGTATTACCAAAATCACAAATACGATGAAGGTCTGGCAAAAACTGATTCACTGCTGAGCATCAACAAAGAGAAAGCCGTGTATTGGTATGCCAAAAGTTTGATGTACTTGGGAAAGCAAGATTTCGACAATTGCATCGCATTCAGTGATGCCTGCATTGCACTCGATCCAGAATACGTGGATGCCTATTACGACAAAGGCATCGCTTATTGCAATCTGGCACTGATTGCACAAGAGGAAATTGCGCAGAACAAAGCGAGTGAAGACTGGAAAGAACAACAAAAAAGAATACAGGATCTCTACTTGAAAGCGAGACCCTGTATGGAATTTGTAAGGAAAAAGCAACCCGAGAACAAAGCTCGTTGGGCGCAACCTTTATATCGCATCTATCTCTACCTCAACTTAGGTGCCGAGTTTGACGAGATAGACAAACTACTCAAAGAGAATCAATAAGCGAACAAGGGGTAGTTTGCCATAATGGCATTCACCTCGGAACGTACCTGAGCGATGACATTTTCATCCTCGGGTGCATTCAGTACGCGCTCGATAAACTCTGCAATCTTCACCATCAAATCCTCCTTGGCGCCACGTGTAGTGATAGCAGGAGTACCAAGACGGATACCGCTTGTCTGGAATGCGCTACGAGAGTCGAATGGAACCATATTCTTATTTGCTGTAATATCAGCTGCAACCAAGGCCTTCTCTGCTACCTTACCTGTAAGATCGGGGTATTTGCTACGCAAATCAACCAACATAGAGTGATTGTCTGTGCCACCACTTACGATATTGAAGCCGCGCTTTGTGAGTTCGTCTGCCAAAACCTTTGCGTTCTTCTTCACCTGAGTTGCCCACTCCTTGAAAGCAGGAGTCAAAGCCTCACCGAAGGCTACTGCCTTAGCTGCTATCACATGTTCGAGTGGACCACCCTGAATACCAGGGAATACAGCGCTATTCAAGAGAGCGGACATCATCTTGATTTCACCCTTTGGCGTCTTCTTGCCCCATGGATTCTCGAAATCCTTGCCCATAAGAATGATACCGCCGCGAGGACCACGAAGGGTTTTGTGAGTGGTACTGGTGACAATGTGTGCATACTTTACAGGGTTATCCAGCAATCCAGCTGCAATAAGGCCTGCAGGATGAGCCATGTCAATCATCAGGATAGCACCTACCTTGTCTGCAATCTGACGCATACGAGCATAATCCCATTCGCGGCTATATGCCGAACCGCCACCGATAATCATCTTCGGTTTGCACTCCAGAGCCAGTTTCTCCATCTCGTCGTAATCTACACGACCAGTTTCCTTATTCAGGTTGTAACCTACTGGTTTGTAGATAATACCGCTCGTATTAACCAGCGAACCGTGACTGAGATGGCCACCATGATCGAGGTTGAGACCCATGAAGGTATCGCCAGGTTCCAAGACTGCTAAAAAGACAGCTGCATTGGCCTGTGCACCGCTATGAGGCTGTACGTTGGCATACTCTGCATCAAACAGTTTCTTCACTCTGTCGATAGCGAGTTGTTCCACTTCATCCACCACCTGACAGCCTCCGTAGTATCTCTTTCCAGGATAACCTTCGGCGTATTTGTTAGTCAGGTACGATCCCATGGCTTCCATCACCTGGTCGCTCACGAAGTTTTCGGATGCGATTAGCTCGATTCCTTTCAGCTGACGCTGATGCTCTTTTTCTATCAGAGCAAAAATTTCATTGTCTCTTTCCATACTCCAAGTATGATCAAAATAATATTTGGTTTACAATAACTTTACTTGTTGCAGCAACAATTCCTTGTTGCAATAGTGACACTGTAGGATTCCCTCCTGCTTGTCGAGCACGCGGAAACGTGTCTTCATCGGCTCATTGTTGCAGATGCACTTAGGATTGGCGCATTTCACCACGTTTATCAGTTCTTCGGGCATCGTCACAGGCTTCTTCTCCACTACCTTGTAATCGCGTATAATACACAATGTAACATTGGGAGCCACCACCGACAACTGATTCAGCTCCTCGTCAGAGAAGAACTTGTCAACGACCTTTATGATGCTCTTTTTTTGCATTTTGTCACTCCTCAGGTTGAAACCGATTGTGACAGGTGCCTCCATCTTCTCCAGTTGCAGGAGATTGACAACCTGAAACAATTTCTCTGAGGGGATATGATCAATCACCGTCCCATTCTTGATGGCGGCAACACGCATTTCTTGTACTATCATCGCTGTATCGTTTGATCGTTTCTCACTTCCTCCAATGTAATTCCCAAGGCATCGCACAGAAGCGCCTGACGTGCATAAAGTCCATTGCGAGCCTGCTGGAAATAATAGGCGTAGGGGGTGTCGTCTATGGTATATTCTATCTCGTTGACACGTGGCAGGGGATGAAGTATCTTCATATTATCCCGAGCCAAGGAAAGCATATCCTTCTTCAGCAGATACAAGTCTTTCACCCTTTCGTATTCCATCAGATCGGTGAAGCGTTCACGCTGTACACGGGTCATATACAGGATATCCGCATCTTTGATGGTTTCTGCATCGAAATCCTTGTGCTCGAAATACCGTATCCCATGCTGCTGGCAATACATCTTATAATAGTCAGGCATGGCCAACTCGTCCGGAGCAATGAAATGGAACGTAGGATTGAAATGTCTCATCGCGGTAAGCAAGCTGTGTACCGTACGACCGTATTTCAGGTCACCGACAAGATAGATATTCAGGTTCTCCAGTGTCCCCTGTGTCTGGTAAATGGTATAGAGGTCGAGCATCGTTTGGCTGGGATGCTGATTTGCTCCGTCGCCGGCATTGACTATGGGTACGGGCGATACTTCGCTGGCATAGAGGGCAGCTCCTTCGAGATAATGCCTCATCACAATGATATCTGCATAGTTGCTAACCATCATGATTGTATCCTTGAGTGTTTCGCCTTTCGTACCACTTGTTATCTTGGGGTCGGCAAAACCTATCACTCGAGCTCCCAGACGATTGGCGGCTGTCTCGAAACTAAGTCGGGTACGTGTACTCGGCTCAAAGAAGAGGGTGGCTATCACCTTGCCATCCAGAAGTTTGCGATTTGTATGCAGTTCAAACTCCCGAGCCATCTGGATAAGGTACATAATCTTATCCTTAGTGTGTCCGGAAATGGTAACCAAACTTCGATTTTCCATAATTCTCAGATGACTTACTTTTGACGGTACAAAGATAGTTCATTTTAGTGTAATAGAAAACATGTTGGTCAGAAAAAGGTACTCAAATGAAATAAAACTTATAAAAAAGCAATTTTGAAAATCATCGGAATGTCATAAACACTTTCGGACATACCACTATTCGCCTAAAAATAATCACATACACGATAAAAAATATTCAGGCGCAAAACAAAGAATTCTCCGAGATAGAAAGAGAGAAATTCCTATGTAGAATGAAAATCGTGTAACTACACGGAGAAATCCTTGTAACTACACGGAATTTTTCTTGTAACTACACAAAATTATCCGTGTAGTTACACTGTTTTTGAAATACGCTGGAAAATCTGTGAAAATATATAGGAATTTCTGGAGAAGTACATAAGAAAAATTGTCAGGCTACGATGGAAAACAATTCATCGTAGCCTGACAATTAAACTATTGCGATACAGAATGTATCAGAACTTGAATCCGAGTGTCATGCAGATTTCATGACGGGTGAGATCCACATTGGTGGGAGTCAAACGATAATTGGATAATTCCTGCAAAGCGGGATTGTTCGCAACGAAGTCACCGTCATTCATGAAACTATCGTCGAAGGCATAGAAGTCACCACTCTGATTGCGGATCTTGTAAGTCAGGTCGGCATAGAAAAACTTGTATTTGTAGCCGACACCAAGTGTCATCAGATTGGTCGCCCCAAGATTCATATACGAAGTACTGGTCATGTAATCCATGGCATAACTATCGATACAGGAATCGAGGAAAGCGTTCTTCTTGTAGATGCTACTGATGTAGTTGTATCCTACGCGGAAAGCCCAATTATCTGTCGGTTTCACCTCAGCACCCAGGCGAACAGTATGCTGGCCTTGGAGTGTACGTTTTGTGAGCTTGTTCATCTCCTTATCCTGAGTCTTACGCTCATCCCAGTTATTGGAGCCGTAGCTCATGTGCTCAAACCCATAATCTGCATACTCATATTCTGCACCCAGAGCAAGATAGCGGCTGATGGTAGTTCCCAGGCTGGCGCGGAAACGCCAAGGTGTCCTCAAGTTATACTCCAGATAACTATTATCATAGCTTTTGTGATTGTAGTAGTTACTGAGGTACTCACCATGTGTGTCATAGCGGCTGTCTATGCTGTGCACCACGCTACTCTTCATGTTGTACCAAGTCGGAGACTCTACTGTAAGTCCGAAACGGAATGGACTTTCTTCAATCGGGCGGATGATGGTTCCCAACTTGAAATTGACACCTACTCCATTCACGCGCTGATCATTATACAGTGTATAGTCCTGAATGGGAGCCAAAATATCTCCATTACGAAACTCGGTATAGGTAGTCCATTTGTCGTAGTCGATATTCTCGCATCCGATGGTCAATCCGAAATAATATTGATCCTTGGCATTGAAGCTCAGGTTGACATCATAATTCTGAGACGACCCTGTCGAATAACTTGCATATTGATTCGAATTGGCACTCCAGGGATTGTAATAGCCATAATCATCCTGATTTATCAAATATGCATTGTAGGCTGTAGCCAGGAGATTTTTGTTTGAATCGAAACGTTTCTTGATGTATGCCAACTGATCGAGTTGTGAGAGGCCGAAAGTGTTTGGATTGTCGGCATAGAAGGCATTGTTGAAATTATGCTTCTTCTGATAGTTGAAGGAAAAATTCACATACTCGATATCTTCCCCACCTACATGAAAGGCTGTAACAAAACCCATCTGATCGAATGTGCCATGAGTGAGGGCATCACCTTCGTCATACGAACGATTCTTGGGCCACAGGACTCCGGCTGTGAGGGAAATATCATTCTTGCGATACATACCGATGGCAGCAGGATTGCTGCTGATGGCAGAAATATCGGCACCTAAAGCGCCCAAAGCGCCACCCATACCTACATAACGTGCCGTACCTGACAAATCGGACGTGCTGGTAACTACAGCATTCGTATAGGTATTCTGAGCTGAAACACTGGCTGCTGCAAGCAACAGACTTAATGCAATATACTTTTTCATTTCAAGATGATTATTCAAGAATTAAACAATGAGGAACTTATCTACCGCCACGGCTACCACCGCCGCCAGAACGGCCACCGCCACCGCCGAAGCCACCGCCGCCACTGAAGCCGCCGCCACCAGAACGGCTACCACCGAAACTGCCGCTGGAGAATGATCCACTGCTGGAACGTCCGCCTCGACTACCGCTACTATACGAGCTGGAAGAATTGCTTCTTTGTGGAGAAGAGGGTGTCACGCTCACGCCTGAACGAGAACCTGACTGAGAAGAAACACGACCTCCACGACTTCCGCGTCCATTCGCACCCGACTGCAAGCCAGAGGAAACGGAGCGTGAACCATCGCGTGATGCCACGCCGGAACGGCCACCTCTACTTGCGTTTCCATTCCCTAAACGTCCGCCACGTCCATTATAGCCGCGTGAAGCATAACCTGCGCCACCTGAGGTAGGTCTGTAACCGCCGTAATGTGCAGCACGTGAAGCCTGGTATCCGTGTGAATGATACCCCCAATACGGATAGTGTGGATAGCATCCGTAAAAATGAGGTCCATAGCCGAATCCCCAATGATGGTATGGTCCCCATCCCCAGTCACACCAACTATACCAGCCTGCTCGATAATAAGGGCCATACCAGCCATACCAAGGGTCATACCAGGGATCGTAGAAGCCAAAAGAAATATCCCAAATAATAGGAGAATCGTAATAGCATCCATGATAACGCACCAAACGTGAGGAGCAGGAATAATCTTCCTCAGCACTCTCCTCTGTCATAGACTGATCTTGTTTATTCAAAGGATAAGCTTCGGTCACATGCGTGGAATCATTGGTTACATACAAGGTATCGCCCGAGATTCTCGCAGATGTTCCCGCCTGAGAACTGTTTCCACGGCGGTTGTAGTCATCTACATCACGCAATTGGCCGATATGATAGTCCGCATTCGCATCACCCTCTTCGAGAGTTTCCTCGACATTCGACTTCTTGGTGACTACAGGTTGAGTGGAATAGGAAGGAGTCGTCACAACGGCCTTAGCTTTCTTCTTAGAAGGGACGAAATACATATCGTCATCAGACTGTGCATTCAATGCAAAAGGCAAGCAAATCGTTGCCAACACATACAATAATTTCCGTTTCATACACATTCGTTTTTGTTTACAATGCAAAAATACTGTCTTTTGGCGAGACGACCAAAAGGAAAACGCCTAAAATGAAGGGGATTTTCCTCCTATGTACATATCGGAATCCCTCGCACGTGAAACAATCATCCAGATTCGATGTGCCGAAGGTACTCACGCTCGGAAATATTCAAATAAATCTGACTTCGTCGAATTTTAACGCGACTCACCCAATCAAAAATACATTTTTGTTGGGCTTCACTGCTCAAAAATTTGATATTTATCTCGCTTAATCGTACCTTTGCCTGTGATATGAAATATTACGAAGTAGAATTCATCATTAAGCCTTACAAAGAAGACTTTGCTGATGTTGTTTCAGCTCTGATTGCAGATATCGGTTTCGAGACGTTTGAACCGACAGAAACTGGCGTAAAAGCCTATATACAACAATCATTGTGGGAAAAAGACGCCTTGGATCAAATCGTGGTTAATTTCCCATGCCCTGATGTGAGCATAGAGTATTCCTTGCATGAAGCCCCTGACGAAGATTGGAACCAGACCTGGGAAGAGGAAGGTTTCAAACCTATTCTCATTGACGGCTTGATCTGCATCCACGATGTTCACCATACCGACACGCCAAAGGTGAAATACGACATCAAGATTCACCCAAAGCAAGCCTTCGGTACAGGTAGTCACCAAACCACCCGCATGATACTACGACAAATGGCGGAGATGGAATTGTCAGGTAAACGTATAGTGGATGCAGGAACTGGTACTGGCATCCTGTCCATTATGGCACATCAAATGGGAGCATGTGACATTACGGCATACGACATCGATGAATGGAGTGTGGAAAACACACGGGCCAACTGCGAATTGAACGGAATCACAAACAACATCCGCATTCTACTGGGTGATAGTAGTGTAATCGCATCAATGAAAGAAGTCGACTTGCTGATAGCCAATATAAATCGGAACATTCTACTCCAAGACATGCCTGTTTTCTGTAACGTGCTAAGGAAGGGAGGACAACTCTTGATAAGCGGATTCTACGTACATGACATCCCTGTATTGGAAGCGTATGCCACGACCATGCACGCCAATATCAAGGCTATGCAAAAAGACGAGGAATGGGCTATGCTACTACTCGAAACGAATGCTGCGAGCAGGATGGATTCCTGAAACAATCAGACAGGGAAGAAGCAACGCTATAACACTGATTATCAGCGTACAAAAGTCTATCACAGCAATATAGGACCAGTTGACGAGAAGAGGCACACGATCCACATAATAGTCAATGGGATTCAGGCGTACAACGCCTGTCGTTTTCTGAATTGCAACAAGAAGAAATGCCAACAGATTGCCATACAGAAGCCCGCGCAATACAATAAACGAGGCATAATACAGAAAGGTGCGACGCATCAAGGAATTGTTGGCACCCAAGGCCTTCATCACACCGATGAAATTCGTTCGTTCCAGAATAATAATGAGCAGTCCACTCACCACCGTAAAACCTGACACGCAAATCATCAGTACGAGAATCACCCATACGTTGGTATCAAGCAAACTCAGCCACGAAAACATGGCAGGATACAATTCCGTGATAGTAGGAGACGTATAATATGCGCCATACGCATCCTGAGTATGATTGACCGCATCGACGACACGAGCCGAAACGGAATCCAATTCCTGAAAATCATTCAGCAGCAATTCCGCTCCGGAATATTGTTCGCTATCCCATCCCCATAGATGATGAATCGTGTAAATATCAGTAAATACCAGCTTGTCATCAAAATCACAAAGGTTGGTACAAAAGATACCCGAAATGGTAAATCGCCTTGCTCTTATGTTTTGCTCAAAGAAATAGGCATAAATACGATCACCGACTTTCAGTTGCAATTCATTCGCCATTTTTTTGGATACCACCAATCCTCCACATGATGCAGTATCACAAAAGGCAGGAAGTTCACCATCCACCAGATGTGCAGACAAAAAATCGGTATCATATTCAGGTCCTACTCCATGAAACAACACACCTCGGAAAGCTTCGTCAGTCTTGAGCATCCCCCCCTTCTGACAAAAGCGTTGTACATGGCGTACACCAGGAACTGACGACAGCCGTTCCATCAATTCCTCATTCACGACAATGGGATATGTTTCTGCCTTGGTTGTGGATTCGTAATTCAGCACCTGAATGTGTGCACCTATGCCATACATCTTACTGCTGATCTCCGTTTGAAATCCCAAAACGACACACACGCTGACTATCATCACCGCCACGCCAATAGCAACGCCTCCAGTAGCTATATGAACAGCTAAACGAGACACATGTTTTGCATCATCCGAATGACGGAACAAGCGTTTGGCAATGAAATATGAAAGCATACGTTTAGAGCGTAGAACCCGGATAAGCCTCCAATGCCTTCCTCAGCACATACAATGCACGCGTGAGATCCTCTTTGTTCAGTACATACGCGAGACGAACCTGGTCTTTACCTGCTCCTGGTGTGGTATAGAAACCTGCAGCAGGTGCCATCATGAT
>DCHV01000089.1 GCA_002314945.1 Prevotellaceae bacterium UBA1743 | reverse complement strand
TGAAACTAAAATCGAAACTGAAAATGCGCTCGACTACCTCGCTTTTGGGGACGATTATTTTTGGGGATCGCCCTTTGGGCTCGAAATCCAAACTAAAATCTAAACTGAAAATCTGGACTGAAAATCTTTACTAATACTTCACCATCATGAAAGTATTCTACTTCACTTTCATTCTGAGTGTGCTGCTGATTGTGGGCGGCTTCTTCTGCCCACCTATCGGAGTGATTGACGGTTCGGTTTTGACGGCCGTGGGTCTGCTACTGATGTTTGCAGTAGTGGCTCAGATACCCCACATTCTGGATGCTGTTAGCCAAGGCAAGAGCATCAAGGTCTCGAAAGGTGATCTGTCGTTCGAGGCCACATCTGAACAGAGATAGGCTATATGCCACAAGATAATACGAAGCGCCACTGGACACTCGATCCGGTGGTGCTTCGGTCGTTATTATCCTCCTTGGTTTCGGAAAATCGGTGGCATTTTGTTGGGAAAATGCTGCCGATTGTTTGGATTGTTGCCTTCGGATTTGCATATATTTTATTACCTTTGCACGCGAAAATCATTCTTTTATCTAATCATATGATGGTTACTATGGCAGATGAGATAACGAACAGACAGGAAGGCGAGATTGTATTGTATCAGCCTGACGAATCGATACAGCTGGAGGTAAAACTGGATGTTGACCAGGATACCGTTTGGCTTTCGCAACAACAGATTGCGGAGTTGTTTGGAGTGCAGAAGGCTGCTATCTCTAAGCACATGAAGAATTATCTTTACCACTGGAGAGTTGCTTAGGGAACGAGTAGTTTCCAAAATGGAAACAACTGCAGCTGACGGCAAGAGGTATCAGGTGGATTACTATAATCTGGACATGATACTGTCTATCGGTTATCGCGTGAATAGCCGAAATGCTACCCAGTTCCGACAGTGGGCAAATAGTGTGCTGAAGGATTTCCTGATGCGCATGACCGCTTCCTGGTGATTGACGATCAACTGTACCATTGCGGCCATTCGCTGAATGCTACGGGCAGCAAGCTTTCGTGTATCATGCTGATGGGTAGATCGCCTGAGACTATTTTGGGCGAGATGGAATAAGGTTGAGGGTTTATGGTTGAGGGACTGTAAACTTGGCTTTGAACTAAATATAAGGTTTTGTCGCAAAAGGTGATACCAAGGGGTCTGACACCTTGGTATGCTGTTTTGCGAAAATGTGATGAACGAAATTCTTTTTCAACTGATACAGGTTGCGATTGGCAACCGTAAGGAGCTCACTTCCCTTCGACATGGCTCAGGACAAGCGCCACTGTCGGCTGAGGAGTGGGCTCAACTGCGTTTGGAGTTTAAGAAGCAGGCGTTGCTGGGCATTGGGTATGTGGGGATTACTCGCTTGCCCCAAGCTCAATGTCCGCCTATTCAGGTGCTGGCGCAATGGGTGCATAACAGCGAGAAGATAAGGAAGAAAAACGAGCGGCTGAATGCGTTGTGCGTGCAGGTGGCGGAGGATTTTCGTAAGGATGGCTTTGACTGCTGTGTGCTGAAGGGGCAGTCGAACCTTGTGAATTATCAGACTGATGTATGGGTGGACAAAAACCCCTTCGACAAAGCTCAGGACAGGCTCCAAAACCCCTTGGATGAATCTGACACTTCGTGTATGTCCGCTAATTCTGATAGCCCGATTGTGAGCAAGCTCCCATCTGACTCTCAGAATCATCAGACAGTTTTGTACCAAAACTCAGATTCCTCCAAGGTCGATAAACCGTCGGCTTCGCCTAAAAAACCGAATTATTTGCCTTCGCTTGCTGAATATCGTACTCCTGGTGACATTGATATCTGGGTGCGGCCTCGGAGCGTTTCTGGTCGTCCTGTCAGGGATGTGGTGGAGTATGTGAAGCGTGTCAGGTGTGGGCGTGGACTGACGGATGAGGAGGAGATACGCTACCATCACATCGATATGTGTGGGGTGTACGACTGTGAGGTGGAGGTGCATTTCCGTCCGCAGTTCCTGGATGTGCCTTGGAGGAACAGGAGGTTCCAGAGGTGGTGTGAGGAGCAGCAGGGGGTGTGTGCGGTGAGGTACTGCCCTCCAGGCAGCAGTAGTGCGCGGGCTGTATCCGAGGGCGTTGCCCCCGGTTACGAACGCTTCGCGTGTACTGGCTTCCAGCCAGAGCGTTCCTTCCCGATACCGACGAACTCGTTCAATGCCGTATATCAGCTGGTGCACATGCAGAGGCATCTGATGGATGAGGGGATAGGATTGAGGCAGTTGCTGGATTATTACTTTGTGCTGAGGGCGTTGCATATAGAGCAAGGAGAACTAGGAATAAATCCGGTTTCTGGTTTCTCTGTTTCTGAGGTTTCTGATCCTGACCATCGGCAAAGTATGGGCATGTGGGCTGAAAGCATCGGCAGAGGGGTGATGAGCAATGTGGAGATAATGCATCAGCTGAAAAGGTTCGGTTTAGGCAAGTTTGCATCGGCTGTGATGTGGGTGCTGCAGGAGGCGTTTGATCCGATTGAGCTCAGCACAGGTGATCCTCAAAATCCTGACCAAAATCCAACTGATGGTTCGATCCTTCGAGAGCCTCAGGACAGGCGCCAGCTCACCACAAGAAATCAGACTGAAAATAATAGGGGGAGTAATTATAAGGGGTCGTCGTTCCTTCGTCACTCCTCAAAATCCACTGAAAATCCGACTGATGGATTCGACAAGCTCACCACAAGAAATCCAAACAAAAATCTTAAACCTTGGATGCTCTGTCCACCGGACGAGAAGGCCGGTCGCTTCCTTTTGGAGGAGATCATGCGCTCGGGCAATTTCGGTCATGACGACACCCGCTTTGCCAAGGCTAAGGATGGCCTGCTGGCGCATGCTTCCCTTCGATTAAATTCAGGATAAACTCGGCTCTGCACAGGCTTAATTCGGGCAAGACCCGCCACAACCTGATGT
>DCHV01000046.1:3087-3317 GCA_002314945.1 Prevotellaceae bacterium UBA1743 | reverse complement strand
GCACCCGTGCCGCTGATCACGATAGCAGGGAGCGAACCCTGAGTGATCTGATAAGGAGCCGCGATGCAACCACCGCCATCAGCCTCCGTCTTGGTCAGATAGACCGGAGCAGCCGCGTTGTTCAGCTTCACGAACATGTTGTAGTCGCTCTGCTGAGCCGTCTTCTTCTCGAAACCGTTCTTCAGGAGAGGAGCGATGCCCGAATACATGTGGATGATGTTCACCCACTT
>DCHV01000046.1:2937-3073 GCA_002314945.1 Prevotellaceae bacterium UBA1743 | reverse complement strand
TCATGCGCTGGCGCTGCTGACCCGAGGTGCGGGAGTTCTTCACTGCGGTCACCTTTTCCGAAACCACGGTCTGACCGTTAACCGTCTTGAAAGTAAGCTGTCCAGCACTTCCGGACATCTTCTTGATAATGCCATT
>DCHV01000046.1:0-2850 GCA_002314945.1 Prevotellaceae bacterium UBA1743 | reverse complement strand
CAGACACAGAAGCAGCCTTTCAGCGACTCATCAACCCTCTGAAAAGTGAATCAGCGGGTCTGACCCCCTGGTTCAAAAAACCGAAGGAATAAAACGTCCTTCGACGAGCTCAGGATAAAAAAAATCCCGCTACGAAATCCGTTTTTCAACGAATCCCATAGCGGGTCAAAAATCCATGATGCACACCCTATCGGGAGAGCATCTATGTTATGTCAAAAAAGAATCAGAAAGTCTCTGAGCCATCAGAGCCGTAAGCCCCATCTTTAGCCTCATAAATCACACTGGGCTCCAGTACTTCCACGGTGTGCCACACGCCAGCAGGTACTACACAGCCGAACGAACCGGTGGATGGATCAAGAATCACGCGCTCTACTTCCTTCAAGCAGCCTGTCCTGAGCTTGTCGAAGGACTTGCCGTTCATCACGTATTGTGCGTCCATGCCTTTTGCGAAAGCGGACTCTTGGACACCAATTTTACACATAGGGGTCTCCTTCCCTTCGAGAGCCTCAGGGCAGGCTAAGCTCAGGACAAGTTCTTCCTCTTGTGTAATTTCTACCTCCTCATACAATACCTCCACCAACTTACCGCAAAGGCAAATCACGTTCTCATTCGACATCGGATGCCGATGGATAGGCACTTCCGTCCCTGGGAGCAAAGCATTGTGCATTCTCTGCCCACCATCCTCTGCACTTGTACGAAAGAATCAAAAACAAAAAGCGACCAGCCTTCCGTCAAGAAAGCCAGTCGCCAACCAATCAATATAGTCCGAGTCCCGTGCGTGAACTCTTTAAGTACTGTATATCAACAGAATACAATCGTACTTTACGCACATTTCGCGCAAAGTTCGCGCAATTTTCACGCATTCAAACACATGTGCGCGAACTCGTGCGTCACACCAATTCCCACAGTTTTCCAGCACCCACGCGAATCTTATCTGCACCTCTCAACTGCCCAAGCAGATGACCCACCTTTGTCACCTTCTGCTTTTCGTCCAATGCGTCCGGCAACTTCTTCATCAGCAATGCATTGATATCCTTGCGCGACAACTTTCCGTGCTGCTTCAAAGCCTTCAATATCAGGTCGCGATAGTACTGATCATCAAAACCCTTTGCCAACGTATAAGATGCCATCTGACCCGTTTTCTGAGCCAGCAGTTTACTCACGACCAACGCACCCTTTCGGCCCTCTATCAACCCACGTTTACGCAGGTATGCAACCTCCTCATTAGCCAGTTCCTTGCCCAACTGCACACGGTTCAGCATCTCAATCTCCACCAGCGTCAGTTCAACATTCTTCGCCAACTGATTGGCATACTTCAAGTCCAGCACCTTGCCGAAAATCGTCAGTTTCACCCTATTGTCCGAAAACTCATAATCCGGCATCGGGAACAACCTGCGCTTCTGATAGCCGAACATCCTGCGGATACCGCTACCTATCGTGTCCACCATCTTCAGTTCCACCATAGCCTGAGCCAGGAACTTATTGTGGTAATTCTCCTCTGGAGCATCACTCTCCAACACATGCTTAATCGTTCCCGGGATAAACGAGCCCAGATTCGTAAACACCAGCCTATCCTCAAATTCCACCACATTCACCATACCTCCCCTCGAGTAGTCCTGATGAGCGATGGCGTTATTCATAGCCTCACGAATCACGTAAGGCTCATACGTATCCATCTCATCCGGAAACAACGACTGAAGAGCCGGATTAATCATCCTGTACTTCAAATTTCGGATATGACCGTACACCTTGTCCACAGCCAGGATCATCGGACACGAACAAATCTCATAGTCCAATTCCACGCCCATACTGTCCTTCACAATCCATCTCAACTTCGAGACAGCAGGACTGATCAGCACCTCACTCTCCGGCTTGCCCAACAGGATGATAGCAGCATTCGTTATCTGACCGCTTCTGGTAACCTTCGCACGATTCAGAAATTCGATATCCGACCATCCCTTCAACTCCTCCCTCAAGTGCTCGTGCTTGTTGGCATAATTCTCACGCGCCACCTCAATAGCCTTCGGATCCAAGTCATCAATCGTAGCATCCGGAATAACCTTTGCGCTCCAGTCATCCACCATCTGCACTTCATTCAGAATCGCCTCACGCCTCTCGGGAGTCATATCAACCAGATTATCCTCCACCCGTTGCCAAGCCTTGCCATGAGCATATACCGGCAAACGCAACTGATGTTTCGGGATATGAATCACCCCATACCGTCTTCTGCGTATCATCCGTCACAAACTCCTCAATCCGCAAACCCTCAGTCGAAAGATTCACACACTGATCCCTGAGCCTCAAAGTCGCCTTCTGCGGATCATAGTTGTACGTATCCGTACCCACAATCTCCAGCGTCTTATCCACCACACCAATCACCAGATGTCCGCCCTCCATATTGGCAATAGCCGACACATAGGAAATCACATCATCCTTCTCATGACCATTGAAGTCATTCTTCAGATTCTTCATTTCCTTCCAGTCGCAAGAAGCATCCTCCTTCGGGTAATTGGTCTTCAGATATGTTTGAAGTTCCTGTTCAGTCATATATATATCCTTTCTTAAAGT
This sequence comes from Prevotellaceae bacterium UBA1743, assembly GCA_002314945.1. Classification (GTDB taxonomy): domain Bacteria; phylum Bacteroidota; class Bacteroidia; order Bacteroidales; family Bacteroidaceae; genus Physcousia. The sequence goes on along the minus strand of DCHV01000046.1, from coordinate 282 downwards.
CGTTACTGAAAATTTTGCATGCAAAATTACGGATTTTTCTGGATATATGCAAATCTGAGGGCAAGAATCGTAATAAACGGCATGTTTTTCGTAATGTTCGTACCGATTTGGGAGGGGTATAAATGCAAAAACGTGGAGATACTCGCAACCGGCTTTTGCCAACGGGCAAAATGCAGACCATTAGGTCCCCTGATTGAAGTATCTCCACGTTTTCTATTGGTTTGTTGCAAAAGTTGGTACCAGAGTAAACTTGTCCAGAGCAAGCCTGTCCTGAGCAAGAGA
>DCHV01000006.1 GCA_002314945.1 Prevotellaceae bacterium UBA1743 | reverse complement strand
TCAAATTATGATATATAGCAAACTATATACTCCCGAGTTCATCACCTCACTCCAGCCGAACGAGATATTCGTGTTTGGCAGTAACATTCGTGGCATGCATGGAGGTGGTGCCGCACGTATCGCCCACATGAAGTTTGGTGCAGAATGGGGCGTTGGAGAAGGACTGACTGGTCAATGCTATGCTCTCCCAACAATGGAGGGCGGTGTGGATTATATTGCCGGAAAAGTACAAAACTTCATTGCGTGTGTCAAGGAACATCCAGAACTGAAGTTCTATGTCACCAAGATAGCATGTGGTATAGCAGGCTTCTCGGTAGAAGAGATTGGTCCACTATTTGCTGATGCTATCGGCATGGAGAATGTGATTCTGCCAAAGGAGTTTGTTAACGCAATGGAACAAAATTAATATGACAAAGACACAGAGCGACGAAAGTCAGAATACTGAATATAAGGAAGCATGGCGTGACGAGTATTTGAAGTGGATATGCGGCTTTGCTAATGCTCAAGGGGGAAAGGTGTATATCGGGGTCAACGATGATCACGTGGTTGTTGGTGTCGCTGATTCAAAGAAACTGATGGAGGACATCCCCAATAAGATTGTCTCTCAGTTGGGTATAGTGTGTGATGTAAATCTTCTGACTGCAGACGGACTCGATTACATAGAAATTGTTGTCGAGCCAAACAGTGTCCCCATCAGTTATCACGGTAAATACCATTATCGTTCAGGTAGTACAAAGCAGGAAATGAATGGTGTTGCACTACAGCAATTTGTGCTGAAGAAAATGGGACGCTCATGGGATGAATACCCTCGAGAGAAAACAACGTTAGATGCCATTGATGCCCATCTTCCGCTACCAACTGTTGAGAATGATTGTGGAGGTACTCTTGTTACCATAAAGAGACCCACAGTTAACCCTTACAGAGTTGATGATAATATACAGGATTCTGCTAACCAACTTCATTCAGGGACAGGTACCATGATCCACACAAAGATATAAGATCTATGACTTCTGCCCAGCGCTCATACAATATGTCTCGCATCCGTGCCAAAGACACGAAACCGGAGATTGTTGTGCGCAAATATCTGTGGAGCCATGGCTATCGGTATCGTCTTAATCATCCAAGGTTGCCTGGGAAACCGGATGTCGTGTTGAGGAAGTTCAGGACGTGCATTTTCGTGAACGGGTGTTTCTGGCATGGACACCATGTTGTCTGCGGCGAGGTTCAAGGGGTTCAAGGGGTTTCAGAGGTTCAAAGTTCGGGGTGCTGTAAGATTCCGAAGACGAACCGGGAGTTCTGGGTGAAGAAGATTACGAGGAACAAGGAACGGGACTTCAAGGTGCAGCAGGAATTGGCAAGGATGGGATGGCATTGCATCACGATATGGGAATGCCAACTGAAGCCAAACATCAAACTGGCGACTCTCGAGGGTCTGGTAAATACGCTCAGCAAGATCTTCCTTGCTGATCATAGGATAAAGAAGTATGAATCGGAAGAACCTGAACTATGTATGGTGGCTGAGAATACTATAGAATATGGAAACTAATATGAAAATCTTAATTGGTGACATCACCAAACTGAAGGTGGATGCCATCGTGAATGCGGCAAACTCTTCTCTACTTGGAGGTGGTGGGGTAGATGGTGCTATCCATCGTGCTGCAGGTCGTGATCTGCAAAAGGAGTGCATGACCCTGGGTGGTTGTGAGACTGGTCAGAGCAAGATAACGGGTGCATACAACCTGCCTTGCAAGTATGTGATTCATACCGTCGGGCCTGAATATGACAATTATAGTGAACATGAAGCAGCCGAATTGTTAGCTTCATGCTACCGCACATCATTGGCTATTGCCAAGGAGAAGGGGATAACCAGTATTGCTTTCCCTTGCATCAGTACAGGTGTGTATGGCTATCCAAAGGCTGAAGCTGCCCAGATTGCAATGAAGACCATCAGGGATAGTGATTTCGATGGCGAGGTCATCATCTGCTGCTTCTGCGAAGATGATGCCACGTATTATCAAAGTGTATAGGGGTACAATAATTTACCTTTTCTATTATGGAGTTTGCAGAAAGTGAAAATCTGCATTAACAGCAACGACCCTACGAATAATTCATAGGGTCGTTGCTGTTAATGTAAATCCACTCAAAAAAGCCGATGCTATTTCTTCTCTATCACGAAGAGGAAGCCTTTGCCTGTCGGTATGGTGAGATGTGAGAGGTCGGGATTCATCTGCATTTCCTGGAACCTATCGATGGCTGGCTGGTAGATGTTTACCTGGCTGGGGTCGTAACCCATCGCTTTCCAGTCGATCTGCACGCTACAAGGCTGATCCTCCTCGCCCCATCCTGCTACTGCGAGAATGCATAGATCTTCTCCGTAGAAGAGGGTGGCCTTGACTTGCTCGTTGTCGGTAGTGACCATGGCGCGATCGTCCCAGAAACCGATCATCTCCTTTGACTGTATTCCGTATTCGTCCCAGAACTTCCAGATGGGGATGACATTATCCAAATTGCCATACATACGGTTGGTCATGCCAAATACTGCTCCACGCCACAGGTTGCCACCTCCCTCGAGCATCTGACCGGGTACTCCGTATGGGAGTGTGGTGTATTCCACGAGCCAATGGTCGGGAGAGCGGTCGTAGTCGTGTCCTTCACCTATCCATGTCATGTCGATGTAGGGCATCATATCCATATAAAGCTGGGCACAGCTGACTGTACCGAAGAGGGGACTGTAGTGGTTGCATGAATGCATATCGATACGTCCTGCTGTTCGATGGAGGTCGATGAGACGACGAGCACGACGAAGGGTGTAACGGTCGAGTGCGGAATCGTCGATATAGACACCATCTATCTGCATGTTGCGGAGCATCCAGTCGAGTCCTGCCACGTAATAGTTGTTCAGACGGCTGTCGGGTGTGGTGATGACAGAAAGGTCGGTCTCGCCCTCGTGGATACCTCCAGGAACTACGCAATACCATGCAGGAATGTAATTCTCCTTCAGGTTGTCGATGAACCATTGTGGAGGACCGCTGGGATGAATCAAGGTCTTGCTCTCGTTGCCAGGACCCGGGTAGATTACTTCGCCCTGGAGAGAGTTGAATGCCCAGAACTCGGAGAAGTTCTTGGTAATCTCACGTGTCGTATAGTAGAACTTGACGCGCAGGTCACGCTCGTGGGCGTAACGTATCATCTTGTTGAGGTCCTTCACCTGAGTGTCCTGATACGGGTAGTTGATGAAGGGATAGTGGTACTCGTTGTGATGTACATTCATGATGGTGGCATGTTTGTCGAATGCCCTATCGACTGCTACCGAATCATCGCTCGTGCTGCCGTGGGCATAGCGGTCGCTGAATTTGACGCTACGATCCACCAGTTTGAAGGGTGTGATGAGGAGTTCGAAATTGAAATGGAGTGTGTCGCCAGCAGCCAACTTGCGACTACCGCTATATGCCTTCATCTCCACATTCTCCGTACCTTGTTTCTTGACGCTAACTCCGCCCTTGCCCTCGTTGCTCCACGAAATCGGTTCAACGAGCTTGCCCATGGCGTAGTAGATGTTCACGAGCGGTCGCTTGTAGTGCTCGTCCATCAGTTTGAGGCGCAAACCGCCATTGATGTCGCCCATCCACATCATATCCTGATTCTTGGTGATGTCCCATTTCCAGTCGAAATCATCCTTGTTGCGGTAGCCTCCCTCTTCGCCAAGTCCCATCCAGAACTTGGACTTCTCGGGTCGCATGGGGATGGAGAGGCTGATATCACCCACCTCCGTAGCACGACGTGCACAGAGGGATACATCGTAGCGCATGAAACCATCGTATTCGATACGTGCCTGATAGGTGATATCCAACTGGTCGGATGTCTGTCTGCCCTTCCACAGGATAGTAGTGGGGGAGTCCTCGAAACTGGGTTCTTCGCTCTGGAAGGTGACTTTCGTGCCACCCGCATTCCTCACATCGAATGTGACG
>DCHV01000096.1:17409-18485 GCA_002314945.1 Prevotellaceae bacterium UBA1743 | reverse complement strand
GAGAATAAGCGACAGAGTAATGATGAAGGTCGTGAACAGGATGATGGTGAAAATCATGGCAGGAGTAACCAATTTCACAACATCCATGATATATTCGTCTCTATCAGGAAAATGGATTTGTACAGTACCCATCTGCCTGGGTGATAATTTGGAAAAAAGCGCATAGGTATAACTCACTTCACTGCCTTGGGCATCATAATCGGCACAACGGAACACCTCTCGCCCGTCACTGGTAAATGCCACATAATGGAAAGGAAGCGTGATACCATTACTCTCCAGCGAATTGCGCAGGCAATTATCGAGCACCTCAGGATCCAGACGATCCTTGAAATACGAATCACTGGCACCAAACAACACACGAAGCACAACCTCATCCAGCACTCCGCGCTCATATACGTATGCCTCCTGTACACGCTGGCGCAGGCGGTTGGAGGCACCTACCCAGGGATTGTGCAATTGCATAGTCAGGTTCATAGGGATTCTCGGCAACAGATTTCCCTTGAAACGGAAATGGTACCCTGTCACTGCCAGAGCGCTATCCACCGAAGGATTGGCAACAATCATTTCGTCGGAAGAGAAAGATGCCATACTCTCCTCGAACAACTGTGCTTCATGCTCATCTATGACCTTCTGCAGATAGCGGTATGTCTCCTTGCGTTCCAGTTCGCGGCTTGCTTGCTCGAGGCTACGGAATACACTCTCGTCAAACTGCTGTTTACGCATCCTCACCATGGACTTTGCATATCCTGCCTGCAGGAAGAGCAACACCAGGAAGCATACTCCCATCAGAATACTGATTATCCAAATGTAGATCCGTTTCATAGTGGCAAAGTTAGGACTATTTGTGAAAATACAAAAAATGCCGACACAAAATATGCCGGCATTTTAACGTTTTTAACTTATTTTTATTCAAAAAAGTCTCAAATTCGCAATTATCTTGCTTATTCTGTCTGTGAAGCTTGATACTCTGCAACCAACTTGTTCTGCACATCAGTCGGTACGAGTTCGTAGCTTGCAAATGTCATTACAAAGCTGGCGCGACCACCTGTAAGACTGCTCAACGAGGTGCTATAGCT
>DCHV01000096.1:3707-17308 GCA_002314945.1 Prevotellaceae bacterium UBA1743 | reverse complement strand
ATCACTCATCACGTCACCCATCTTGTCACTTGGTACCAGTACCTCCACGTCATAGATAGGTTCCAGAATCTTAGGACCAGCCTCCTTGAATGCCTGAGCAAAAGCCTGACGACCTGCCAACATGAAGGAGAGTTCGTTGCTATCTACGGGGTGCATCTTACCATCATACACGATTACGCGCACGTCACGTGCATAGCAACCTGTCAATGGACCCTGTTCCATACGCTGCATCACACCCTTCAGAATAGCAGGCATGAAACGTGCATCAATGGCACCACCTACCACGCTATTGATAAAGATGAGTTTGCCGCCCCAATCCAATTGCACCTCTTCCTTGCCCTTGACATTGATGCGATACTCCTGTCCGCCGAAACGATATACATCAGGTTCGGGCATTCCGTCGAAATAAGGCTCCACAATGAGGTGAACTTCGCCAAACTGACCTGCACCACCACTCTGCTTCTTGTGTCGGTAATCGGCACGGGCAGCCTTGGTAATGGTTTCACGATAGGGAACCTTCGGCTCATCAAATACTATCTGAATCTTCTCATTGTTCTCCATTCTCCATTTCAGGGTACGCAGATGGAATTCGCCCTGGCCATGTACCAGAATCTGACGGAGTTCCTTGCTCTGCTCGATTTGCCATGTGGGATCTTCCTCGCGCATCTTCTGCAGGGCATTCATCATTTTTTCGGTATCTGCCTCGTTGACGGCACGGATGCCTCGGCTATAGCGTGTGGGAGGATACTTGATGAACTTGAAGCGGTTCTCGCAATCCTTGCCATTCAGCGTATTGCCAGTCTTCACATCCTTCAGTTTCACAGTACAACCGATATCACCTGCTACAAGTTCTTCCACCTTGATACGGTTCTGTCCTGCGCATACGAATATCTGAGCCAAACGTTCCTTGCTGCCACGATCCGCGTTATTCAGGTCGTCACCTTCGTGTACTGTACCGCTCATCACCTTGAAGTACTGTACTTCACCGATATGCGGTTCCATGGCTGTTTTGAAGAAGAACAAACTGGTAGGTCCTGCACAATCTGGTTCAATTTCGGCACCTTCTATGTTGCTTACCAGAGGCATATCAGAAACAAAGGGAACCACGTTGCCTAAGAACTCCATCAGACGACGTACACCCATGTCCTTCACTGCACATACGCAGAATACGGGGAACATGCCACGTGATACCAATCCTTTGCGGATACCTTCACGCATCTCGTCCTCTGTCAGACTTTCGCTCTCGAAGAATTTCTCCATCAAGGTCTCGTCATGCTCTGCAGCAGCCTCTACCAGTGCCTTGTGCATTTCGGAAGCCTTCTCCATCTGATCGGCTGGGATTTCCTCGATAGTAGGAGCACCTCCATCAGGACCCCAACTGTATTTCTTCATCAGCAGGACATCAATCAGGGCATTGAAGCCAGGACCTGTGGCAATAGGATATTGGATAGGAACAATCTTGCTTCCGTAGATGTTTTTCAACTGCTCCAGGATAGCATCATAATCCATCTTTTCGTCATCCATCTGATTCATCAGGAAGATGACAGGCTTGTTCAGTTTCTCGGTATAGCGGAAATGGTTCTGTGTACCTACCTCCACGCCATTGGCACCAAGCAACAACACAGCTGTATCCGTCACATTCATGGCAGTCAGGGCAGCACCTACAAAGTCGTCACTACCCGGGCAGTCGATGATGTTCAGTTTCTTGTTGTTCCATTCTACATGGAATACGGTAGAGAATACGGAATAGCCATATTCCTGCTCTACTGGGAAATAATCACTTACTGTATTATGCTGTGTGATGCGTCCACGACGCTTGATAATACCTGCTTCATACAAAAGGGCCTCGGTCAAGGTTGTCTTGCCGGCCCCATCATTGCCCAAGAGAGCAATGTTCTTAATTTCATTGGCCTGATAGACTCTCATATTGGATAATTTTTAATGATTTTGTGAATATTTCGGCATAAAGTTAAGGATTTATTATCAATATACACACAACAAAGAGATGTTTTTTGACATAAAACGAAAAAACAGCCCAATTTTAGCGCATCAAGTCGCTCATTATGTCATCCGAAGTGAAAATTCCTTTTCTCGTAAGCCGCAAAACATCATTTTTACAGGTCAATTTTCCTCTGTGCAGATGTGTTGCTGCTTGTGCAAGACAATATGCCTTATTTTCTTCGCTCAGGAGAGAGAGTGAAAGGCCCTCTGAAGTACGAAGTCGGGTCATCACCAGCTCGTCATACAGTTCATTGTCCGAGAGTGTTTCTTCTCCATGAGGAGGAACCCCGGCATTCTCCACATACGCCCGCAATCCTGGTTTGTTCCACCTGCGATGACGATCTCCGTCGTACGAATGTGCGCCAGGGCCAAGACCTAAATAAGGTGCCTGCGCCCAATATGAGCTATTATGACGCGAGTGGAAACCAGGGAGACAGAAATTGGAGATTTCATAGTGGTTCATGCCTGCCTGAGCAACAGCATCCAGCAAATACTCGTAGAATGCCAGATAGAGTTCCTCGTCCGTTTCCTTCCATTTCCCCTCCTTTATATACTTTCCTAATAATGTACCGTCTTCCACTTGCAAGGCATAGGCACTCAGATGGGGCACACCCAGATGAAGCACCTCCTCTACATCCGTTTTCCATTGTTCATACGTTTGACCTGGCAAACCATACATCAGATCGAGGCTCAGGTTGTCAAATCCTGCTTTCCTGCATCGTTCGACTGCTTGCAACGCATCCCTTGACGAATGCCTGCGCCTCAGGAGAGCGAGCAATGAGTCATCAAAAGTCTGTACACCCATGCTGATGCGGTTTACGGGAGTATCCCTCAGTACCGCCAACCATTCCTCCGTCACATCCTCTGGATTTGCTTCGATTGTCACTTCCGCATCGGGTGTGAAAGTGAAATACATATCCAGGATTCGGAAAAGCCGCAGCAGAGTCGAGGGGGAAAGTTGACTCGGTGTACCCCCACCTATATATAAGGTATCGGCTGGTGAAACTAATTCGGTGTGTCGCAACGTCACTTCACGCTGCAGAGCATCCACATACCGTTCCTGCCACTCGGCAGAGTGCACAGTGGAGTAGAAGTCGCAATAGATGCACCTCGACTTGCAGAAAGGCACATGAACGTAGATTCCCCCCCTACCCTTCTCAGTCACGCATTTCCTGATAAGTAACTTCGTAGAAACAGGGATACACGTTGCTCGTGGCTTGTGTCTGTCCCTGGGAATGAGGCACAATCAGACGTACCTTGGCAATGCCCTCGTCTGCTTTTGTCTGCCGTCCTAATCCTACGTAACTCAGGGGAAGAATCCATCCTGTAGGCACCGAGGTAGAGCTATAGGCGGCATACATGGCACCTCCACCATTTACCGTGGTATTGAAACTTGCAGTGATGCTGCCCAAAGTATTCGACACATCCATTATCTCGGGGTTCGTATGCCAATATAGGACACTGTTATTCAACTGGAGGCTGTCACCCAAGATATTGAATTCGAAAAAACGGCATAATACACGTTTGTTATCTCCGCTCTGGATAGGTTTTCCTACTCCCTTGCGCACGATCTGCATATATACGCCACTGCTCTTGAGCAGCACATATTCATTCTCCGCCAGATTGGTAGTGGAATCCTGTGCCTCGAACGTCTTCTCGTCGATCACCTTTATCTTTCCCACTTTGCAGAGGGTATCGCCCTCAGGCCCCACTATGTTCACGTCACGTCCCAAGAACGAGTTGATGGCCTTCACCTCTTTCTTCTTCTGATCGGCATACGTCTCTTCGTCACTGCAGGAGGCCATACAAGTCAGCAGGAGGAGAAGTATTCCCGATATGAAATATACGTATTTTCTCATTATTTGTCTTCTAAATCGTTGCAAAGGTACACATATTCGCCGAAACAGGAGATATTTCGCTGAATTATTTCAATTTCGTTGCAAAAGCTTGGATTGCCTTCTGAGCAATTTCCACGGCTTCCTCCATACTGCACTCCAGATGTCCACCGCTTGCATTGCGATGTCCACCACCGTTGAAGAACTGTGCCGACATCTCGTTGCAGGGGAAATCATCCACACTGCGCAAGCTCACCCGGATGCGCTCGGGATGTTCTGTATCCTCGCTCAGGAAGATGCTCAGTCGCATTCTCGATATTTGCAAAGGCATGTTCACAATGCCTTCCGTATCGCCGTTGACGCATTTGAACCTCTTGCGCTCCTTGTTGGTCAGCGTCATGATACTGGCATGATAGGGCAGCATCAGTTGCATCTTCACATAGAGCATGTACCCCTGTAAACGGATGCGCTGCGGAGAACAAGTCCAGAACACATTGCGATAGATGCGGTCCTTGTCCACCCCTTTCTCCAGCAAATGGCTGATGCATTCGTAGATAACGCTGCGGCTGGAGTTGTACGTAAAGGCACCTGTGTCGCACATCATACCTGCATAGAGGCAGATTGCCGCATCCAGCGTGACGTGCTCCCACTCGCCCAGTTGCCATAGCAGATGACATACCACTTCGCTGGCGGCACACATCTCAGGACGAGAAACCACCTGACTTGCACAGGAACGGTCAGGATCCAGATGATGGTCTATCAGAACGCGCACGGCTTTTGAGGCATTCACTGCTTCTTCCATTTCATTCATGCGAGATGTCTGGTTGAAATCCACCAGCAACATCAAGTCTGCCTCCTGCATAGCCTTCTTCACCTCCTCGGGAGATTTGGAATAGAGAAGTATGTTTTTCGCGCCAGGCATCCAGTGGAGAAAATCGGGGAAATAGTTGGGCACAGCCACTGTCACCTGCTTTCCCTTTCCAGTCAACCACCATTTCAGTGCCAGCGTACTGCCTATCGCGTCCCCATCAGGATTCACATGCCCGCATATCACAATGCGCTGAGCCGAGGCGATAGCCTGCTCCAGCCATTGCTGTTCTTCATCTGTCAGAATACGTACCATAATCAAGATGCAAAAATAGGCAATAAAACGACAACTTGCAACATTTGCAGCTTATTTTTATGTTTCTTTTGGATATAATTTGGGCGTTTGTACAAATCGCCCTACCTTTGGAGAAACAAACACACTACAGAATGAAAGAAAAAGAGTTACGCATCGTCTATATGGGGACTCCCGATTTTGCAGTTTGCACCCTCGACCGCCTCGTGCAGGCTGGGTACAACATTGTGGGAGTTGTCACGATGCCAGACAAAGCCGTGGGACGACATCATGATGTACTCCAGGCAAGCCCCGTCAAACAATATGCCATCGACCACAATATTCCTGTATTGCAACCGGAGAAGCTGCGCGACGAGACGTTCTTGTCCCAGTTGCGTGCACTGAAGGCCGACTTGCAGATAGTCGTTGCCTTCCGCATGTTGCCACAGGTGGTGTGGGGAATGCCACCTCTGGGCACCTTCAACCTCCATGCTGCGCTCCTCCCCCAGTATCGGGGAGCCGCGCCCATCAACTGGGCTGTCATCCATGGCGACAAGGAGACGGGGGTTACCACTTTCTTCCTCGACGAGGAGATCGACACAGGACGCATCATCCTTCAGCAGCGCGTCCCCATCTGTGACACCGACAATGCAGGTGATGTACACGACAAACTGATGGAAACAGGTGCGGGCGTAGTGCTCAAGACCGTGGAAATGATTGCTCGCGGAGAAGCACGCGCCATCCCTCAGTCGCAGTTCATGACGGGCGAAGACTTGCGCCCCGCACCCAAAATATTCAGAGAGACATGCCAACTCCAGTTGCAGGAACTCACTGTGCGCCAAGCTCACAACTTCGTGCGTGGCATGAGCCCCTACCCTGCTGCGTGGACGCTTCTTGTCACGCCCCAGGGACAGGAGAGTGTGCTCAAGATTTTCCGCACCGCACCATCCTCTGAGCCTTGCGACAGCGCAATAGGCACACTTTTCACCGATGGAAAAACCTGCCTGCGAATGGCTCTCCAAGATGGATGGCTCGACTTGCTCGAAGTACAGTTGGCAGGAAAAAAGAGAATGTCCATCGGCGATTTTCTGCGTGGAGCACGCATCGAGGAATGCCACTTCCAATAACAGAATATTCACTCTACAAAAACAATAACTATGAACCGACACCACAAATTATTGATTTGGCTCATGGCCGCTGTCAGTGCACAAGGACTCAGTGCCCAGAAAATTGACACGAAAGTAGCAGAGCCCTTTTCACCGTATGTATTCTCGTTCAACCTGGAGCATACCCGTTCTGCAGTGAACGGAGGACTGAGTGCACAGATGCTCCGCAATCGCAAGTTTGCAGGAAAACCTTCGCGCAACGAAGGATTGGCAGCACATTGGTTTCCTATTGGAGAGAAAACACTCTATCTGATGGAATGGGGCAGATATGGCTGCTACACACATCATATCTGCCTTGACAAAATGAGGCGCATCAATGAACTGAACGCTCAAGTCGTGGAAAACCTCATCGAGGGTCAAACAGCAGGCATGGGACAGCGCGAAGTGGCACTGCAGGCAGGAAAGCCCTATCTTTTGCGTACTGTCACACGCGTGAACAAGCCTCTCTCTCTGAAAGTCGAACTAACCGACCGCTATGGAAAGCAGGTCTATGCAACCCATACCCTCTCCCTGTCACCCTCGGATGAATGGAAGATAGACGAGTTTGAACTTACCCCCAACACGAACGATATGGATGGCTGCATCCGCTACACCTACACTACTAAGGCCGAAATCGCCTTTGGTGCACTCTCCATGCTTCCCAAGGACAATTTCCACGGGATGCGCTCCGATGTAGTACGCGATCTCAAGGCAATAGGACCACGTATGCTGAGATGGCCTGGAGGTAATTTCGCGGGTGAATATCGTTGGAAGGATGGACTGTTGCCTGTAGATGAGCGCGGTCCTCTGCAGGCTGCCACAGAAATAGAGACACAGCCGCACTCCGATGGCTACGACTACCACGAAATAGGCACAGACGATTTCATCGCCCTTTGCCGTGAAGTGGGGGCTGAGCCATGGATCACCATCAATGCAGCATGGAATACTCCCGAGGAAAGTGCAGAGTGGGTGGAATACTGCAACGGCGCTCCCGATACAGAATATGGTAAGATACGTGCAGAACGTGGTTTCACAGAACCCTACAACGTCCGTTTCTGGTCCTTGGGCAACGAGATGGGATACGTACACATGGAAGGGCCGAGTGGTCCAAAAGAATATGCCGAATTGGCTGAACAACAAGCCGATGCAATGCTGAAGGTAAGTCCCGACCTGGAATTCTGCTCCTCTGGCCCCTACCCCAACAAAGATTGGGTAGAGAATTCTGCTGCCGCACTTGCCGAGAAAGTACCCTACATCTCTTTGCATCAATATTTAGGTCCAGAGGGCGGTTTCCATTATACAAGCGAAGAGGACACACGTAAGACCTACGAGGGAATAGTAGGCTCCGCAGGTTGGAGCGTATCACTCGCGCGTGAGATGAGAAAATTGTTGGATGAGACAGGTAAGAAACTGCATATTTCCTTCGATGAGTGGAATCAATGGTATGCGTGGTATCGCCCCTCTTGCGTGGGAGAAGGTATTTTCACAGCCAAGATGCTGCACATGTTCCTGCGCGAGACGAACGCCCTGGACATGCCCATCGTCAGCTATTTCCAACCTGTAGGCGAAGGTGCTATCCTGATTACTCCTACCGAAAGCCGTCTCACTGCCAACGGCCAGATATTCTCCCTCATGAAGATTCATCAGGATGCTCTCCTGTGCAAGGTGACAGAGGATGATGACTATTCCACCGTTGCCTCGCTCAAAGGTGACACCCTCACTATCACCCTCCTCAACACACAGTATGATCAGGAACGCTCCTTCGATTTCGCATTGAAGGGAAAATTCTTGCAGAGCAACCTGTTTTCCTCCGACGACGTCACGGCTCATTCCTTCTTCAGCGAGTCACCACTTCAGGTTGAAGCCACCAAAAAGAAGGTGCACACTGTATTGCCTCCTCACAGCGTAGGCATGATTCAGATGAAGATAAAGTAAATAACAAGGCCTGAATACCCCGATTTTTTTTAATTTTCGGGAATATTCAGGCCTTAATGTTTGCTTCATTATATGCTATTTAGTAAATTTGCACAACTTTTAACTGCTTTTTAAGCAAAAGTTGCTTTTTTTATACGAATGGAGCAGAAATTTATTTTAGGAATATTGATTATTTCAGTAACCGCATTGATAGGAACCATCTTTGCGTGCTTCACCGATTCGTATAAGAAACATAAAAAGAAGTTCTTCTACTCCGAACATGAAGACCGAAAGACGCACAGATTGGTAACGAACTACAGGAAGAGGAGCAAGGCCAACAAGATAAAAGCGTTCTGCTGGATTTTCCTGGTCATTTATCTGAAAAGTTTTTTCTATTGCACTCTGATTGCAGCTGTGTTGGTATTCCTCTTCGGGGGATTCTCTGGTTTAGGGAAACAGTGACCTATTACATCTGAAGAGATGTTTTTTGTCTGGTCCTTCTTTTATGTCATATTTTCTGCCTACCTTTGCAGGCGCTTTCCGAAAATTCACATCAAAAGATGAATCAACAAAATCCCAAGCTACAGAAACAACTGGTTCCGACCCATGTCTGGGCTTTGGCTTTCGGTTGTATCATAGGATGGGGCGCGTTCATCAATCCTGGAAAGAAATTCCTGCCTAATTCCGGCATCTGGGGGACAGCCATCGCGATGGTTTTGGGAGCCGTCGTGATGTTCGTCATAGCATTTGCGTATGCGTATATGGTTCCTAAGAATCCCAAGGCAGGGGGAGAATTCAACTATACGAAGCAATGTTTCGGTCGCGCACCGGCTTATCTGTGTGGCTGGTTTTTAGTTGCAGCGTATCTGACCAACGTGCCAATGAATTCCACCGCCATCGGATTGATAGTGGATGGCTTGGACGGAGCAGCTGATATCCTGAAATGGGGATTCCATTATACAGTAGCCGGATTTGATGTTTATGGAGGTGAGGTGCTGTTTGCATCTGCCATTCTGGTCCTGTTCGGATGGCTGAATATCATCGGTGTGAAAAAGGCGGGCATCATCCAGACGATTCTTGCTTCTATGCTGGCAGTGAGTGTGTTTACATTGGCTGTTGCGGCTTGTTTCAGTCCTGCTGCCAAGTGGGAGAACATTCAGATGGGATGGGGTTTCGACAGAGCTGCTGCACTCGCGGCAGGCGCCTGTGGTGATGGACTTCAGGAGTACGCCAAAGTGGGCGCACAGGGAATCTTCGCTGCCATTATGGCTACTTTTGCCATCGCGCCATGGGCGTATGTCGGATTCGAGACTATTCCACAGGCAGCGGAGGAATTCAACTTCAAGCATAGCAAGGTGATGCTTATCATGGGAGTAGCCATTATCTTCGGCTGTTTCGTATATACCGCCAACAATGCCGTGGCATGTCTGGCAGTAAACAACTGGCCTGACCGAGTCGTAGCAGGAGAATGGGTGTTGCTTGTAGCCGCCGAAGAAATGTTAGGCATATTCGGGAAAATTTTGATAGGAGTGGCAGTGAGTTGTGCCGTCCTCTCAGGAATAATGGGATTCTATTTGGCATCGAGCAGACTCATGTATTCCATGGCACGTGACGGATATCTGCCGAAAATATTCGGAAAGATCAATCCGAAGTATGGCACACCGACGAATGCCATGATCTTCTGCATTTTCATCTCTCTTTCAGGCCCTGTACTGGGTCGTGAGGCTTTGGGATGGTTTGTCGATATGAGCGCCATCGGCGCATCGATAGGTTTCTTCTTCACCTGTGCTTCGACGATGGTGACTATGAACCGCGACAGGGATGGTAGCTTCGGATTGAAGAGCCTGGCTTTTCTCGGAGCCATTCTCTCGCTCTGTTTCATCTTGCTCCAGTTGATTCCAATCGAAGGACTGAAAGGTGTCCACTTTTGCAAGGAATCCTATGTGATGCTGGCAGTATGGTGCTTCATCGGATTCGTATTCTTCGTGAAACAGAGAAAACACTTTATAGTAGATTGACACATTGTAGAGAAATAGTAGCATAGATGAAAACAGCTGTAATCATGGCGGCGGGAATGGGTACCCGCTTTGGCAAATACACCGAATTGATTCCTAAAGGCTTCGTAGAATACAAAGGAAAAGCGATGGTGATTCGTAGCATAGAGACGCTGATAGATTGCGGCATCGAACGTATCATCATAGGCACGGGATATCACAAAGAGCAATACGAGGCACTGACGGCGAAGTATCCGCAGATAGAATGTGTCTTTTCGCCCCGATATGCCGAAACGAACTCGATGTACACGCTGTGGAACTGCCGTGAAGCAATTGGAAATGAGGATTTTCTGCTACTGGAATCGGACTTGGTTTTTGAGCGAAGAGCTATTTCTGATCTGATAGACAGCTCCTTCGAGAGCGCCATGCTGATTACACCTGTGACGAAATTCCAGGACCAGTACTATGTGCAGATGGATGCCGAATGTCAGTTGATAAACTGTTCAACCGACGAAACACAGATTCAACCTTCGGGGGAATTGGTGGGCATACACAAACTGAGCAATCGTTTTTTCCGTCATGTAGTAAATGAATATGCGAAGGTGGTAGAAGACAAACCAAAACTCGGCTACGAGTTCCAACTGCTACTGACTTCTCAGAAAGGTGTTTCCGGGGAACTCGCCGAAGATGCCATCATGAATGTGCTGAAACTGGATGAGTTGGAATGGTACGAAATAGACGACGAAGCAGATCTGAAGTTTGCCGAATCACACCTAAAGAGGATATAAATTCCCGTCATCCAGCCTATCCCCTACCCCACGTCTCGGAAACCAAAAATTTCTTCCTCGGAAAAAAAATATTTCTGCCCCGAGAAAAAAATATTTTCTCCTCGGAAAATTTATTTTTTGACCGTGGATTTTTTTAGGCTATTACACAAACTTGTAGATGGTGCTTTCGTAGGCGTTCAGCAGGTCAATTCCTTCCTGGGTGAGCCCTACCCCATCCTGATAATACTTCTGCAGGAACTGATGCAAGGCAGCGCGCACTACATTCTGCTTCTCGAACTTGTTGCGGAATGCTACGAAATCGAGCGCGTTGCGATCTTCATCCGTGGTGAAGAAACTGAAGCCTGCTACACGCTGGATGGTGCAGACTTTCTTCAGAGAACGGACAGCAGGTGTCGTCTCTACAATCTGAGTGCGAACAGCCTCGTTGGTGGGTAATGGAGTGGGAGCAACAAAAGTTTCGTCTGCTTTGTGAGCGACTTGGGTAATATTCAGGGAACGTTTTTTGATAGCCATGTGTTCTGATATTTGGATATTGTTGTATTTGTGTATTTATGTATTTTTGCGTATTTGAATATTCGTATATCTGTATATTTTCGTGTATTCAAATATTCAAATATCTACATATCTGAATATACATATAGTTATTTACGACTCCGCCTGCCTTTCCTTGTTGAACTGCTGGAATGCAGAGTTGGCAATTTGCCCCCATCGTTGGGGTGTCCAAGTGCGAGGTCGTGTTTTACGTCCTATGATATGTTCTGCAACGCGCATATAGTCGTCGGCAGCTGTAGAATCAGGACTGTATTCAAAAAGGGACATCTCGTATGCTACCGATTCAGTGCATCGCACACATTCGCGAATATAAACAGGGAACAGCGGTGCTTTTACTTCTTCCACGTCGGAGTAATAATTCTTTACTTCGCGGGAGATGGCACGACGTGAATTCCAACGGATGAGAAGATAGCCGAGAATGGAGACATTACAGCGCAACTGAGTACGTACTTTTTCTATGTATGCGAGGAGACGAGGTAGTCCCTGGAGGCTGTAAATTCCCGCCTCGGTAGGAACGATGACATGGTCGCTTGCTACAAGTGCGTTGGTGTTCATGAGAGTCTCACCTCCAGGCGCACAGTCGATGAAGATGTAGTCGTACATGTTCCTAATCTTCGCACCTGTATCAGGATCTACCAAATCCAGAAAGTCGGCGAGACGACGTTCACGATTGTACATCAACTGAAGTTCGGCATTGATATTACTCATACTGTGGCTACCTGGAACATAATCGAGACCCTCGTATCGAGTATAGATAGGCAGAGGAAGTTCATGCCCGGGCTGTGGATCGTGAAGCCACTCGTAGATAGTAGATTCCGCTTCCTTGTGTACGGTGATATCTACAGTATCTGTAAGGTTACACTGGGGATCTGTATCGATTAAAAGGACCTTTTTCCCCAAAAGCCAAAGTGCAAAACCGAGGTTTACTACGGTGGTGGTTTTGGCACAACCACCCTTGTCGTGCAGGACAGAAATGACCATTGACATACGAAAAACTGTGTTTTTGATACTTATTACGATGCAAAGGTAGAAAAAAGTCTGTAATTGCAAGAGAAAAAACAAGAATATTTCAATATTTCGATATATTTTCGTATCAAACTATACAGATATTTATAGGTATTTGTAGATATTTGCTGATATTTGTTAATAAAATGATAAATCATAAAGCTTGTAAAGAAGGTATGTATAGATATACTGATATCTATATATTTGTTCATATCTGCGTATTCGGGTATCTGAGTATTTGCGTATTTTTATATTCACATATTTGCGTATTTCGGCACTTAGATATTTGCGTATTTCGGTATTCTAATATACGGGTATCAGACTATATAAGAATCTATATATATAAATAGGTATATATTCAGATATTCGGATATATGGATATGCAAGGTATAAATGTTCCTAAAGTTCGCACCTCGTGATATGTTCACAAAGTCAACACCAATGTTCACAAAAGCCGCAATAAGTGTTCACGAAGTCCGCACATCAATAGATATAATAAACTGATATTCAATGATATATTTCATTGGTAAAAAGAAAAGAGAGATATTCCTCTTCTTTATTTGTACTCCTTATTAATAATTATAACAGAATTGTAACATATTGAAAAAGAATAAGATATAGTCAATATTGTGCGGAGAATGTGAACACTTGATGCGAACTTTGGGAAGATTAGGTGAACAAATCAGGTACATAAGGTGCGAACTTTGGGAACATATTCCCCGAGTAGGGAAGAACGAGAGAGACACTCTTGTACGGAGTGTAAGAACACTCCGGTACGGAATGCAAGAACAGGTATGTACGAACCACAAGAACAGTCCGGTAATGACAAAAGGAACACCAAGGTGCGGAGATTAGGAACATTCTATCTAAAATAAGTGAGGATATAAGAAACACCGAGGTGCGAGTGAATGGAACATTTTTTTGAAAAAAATTTGTGAGTTGAAAAAAAATCCTTACTTTTGCACCGTGATAGCATGTATTGCATCATCATTGGCATAAAAAACATGAAATATGGCTAAGAAAAAAGCGCTTTCGATAGTAAGTGGCGCCAACGAATTGGTGAAGGCTTTCAGTACGAATACCGAGGCTGATTTCATCCTGAATCCTATCAGTTATACGCAGATAAGGGGAAACTTCTCCTTAGCGCAGACCAGTTTGATGATAGGCATCGTTGCCCAACTCCAGGACCGCATTAAAGAAGCACTCTCGATAGGGGATCAGCTTTTGCTCTTCAAGCCAGAGGATTTGTCAGGTAATCTACTCACTTT
>DCHV01000096.1:0-3629 GCA_002314945.1 Prevotellaceae bacterium UBA1743 | reverse complement strand
CTCATGCATGTCGATATGTCCTACAAACGATTAGATGAGGAAACGAATACGGAGTGGTTGGTGAAACAAAACATCTTCCATAAGATAGAGTTTCCAACTTCCGTACTGAATGCCGACGGAGAAAAGGTCGCCTACAAGAGCGGGCAGCGACGTACAGGAGTCATACGCATACAGATGGTGGATGAGAGCGCCAGGGAGATTCTGAATTTGCGCAAAGGATACACCCGTCATCTGAAGGGCATCACCGCCCTGTGTCGCAGCCCTCGTACCCCTCGATTGTATATCTACCTGAGTGCATGGCGACGCTTAGGTGGTTGTCTGGTGAACTACATCGATCTGAAAGAGTTTTTCGGGGTGCTCACTTTCAGCAAGGACCACAAGCGTATTGTTGAAAACAAGTATCAGAAGTATGGTGCTTTCCATCGTGATGTACTGGATCCCGTGCAAAAGGAGATGCAGAAGTTGGCCGAAGAAGGAAAGGTAGAGTTCTATTTCGAATACGAGCCAGTCTATACACATGGTGCCACACGTGGCGATCCAGACAATATTCGTTTTGTCATCAAGGATGGAAAACCTCAGGCGGAAGAGGAAGCCAGTTGGTTTTATGGCAGGTTGTGTTGCGATCTGATTGTGCGCTATGGCCTTCAGTATTATGAGATGGATCGTCTGCGGCCTCTGTTGTTCCCAGGACTGGAAATCAAAGAAGAGTTGGAACATATCGACCGATTGTTGGAGCAAAAAAAGCCAGACTGCGTACATGCCTACGTGACAACCGTATTATACAATTGGTTAGTCAAACAGCAGTTGTTGCGTGATCCTTCCTTGACATTCGAAGGGGCCGAGGAGGTGAAGGAAGAACAAAAGATAGAGCATCCACGTGTAGAGGCTGCTATGCGAGAGAAGTGGAACTGGTTCATGGAGCGCAGTCGCGAACGATTGGGCGAGCAGTTCTATCACACGTTCATGGAGACATGCAGCGACCTATGGATGGTACGCGACAAAAACATCTATGTAGCTGTACCCTCGGAATATGTAAAGAACAAATGGGAAGAGCGCATCTCCGAGATAAGCAGTTATTTCTTCACTGCCTTCGGGATGGACCGCGTCTTGTGCTATGTATTTGTGGATTTAACCCAGGTAGGAGCGGAGTAGGCTATTCTTGCAGCCAGAGCGAAGTTTGCGGATGGCTTTCTCTCGTATCTGACGCACACGTTCACGTGTGAGGCCGAACATGTCGCCTATCTCCTCGAGCGTCTTCTCCTGTTGGTTGATACCAAAGCTCATGATAATGATGTCTTTCTCGCGTTCGCTCAGGATACTCAGGGCGCGACGTATCTCGGTGCTGAGACTTTCGCTTACCAGGATTCCATCAGCCATAGGAGAATCATCGTTGACCATCACATCGAGGAGGCTGTTGTCCTCTCCTTCTACAAAGGGAGCATCCACACTGACGTGGCGGCCGCTGGCGCGCATGGAATCGTTGATTTTCTCGGGTAGTTCGTCCACGATTTCAGCAAGTTCCTCGGCGCTGGGCTTACGCTCATGTTCTTGTTCGAAACGGGTAATAGCCTTGTTTATCTTGTTCACAGCGCTCACCTGATTGAGAGGAAGACGCACGATACGGCTCTGTTCGGCCAAGGCTTGAAGAATAGTCTGACGAATCCACCACACTGCGTAACTGATGAACTTGAAACCACGTGTCTCGTCAAACTTCTCGGCAGCCTTGATGAGACCTACATTACCCTCATTGATAAGGTCGGGCAGGGCAAGTCCTTGATTCTGATATTGCTTGGCCACACTGACCACAAAACGCAGGTTGGAGCGCACCAGTTTGTCGAGTGCCTTACGATCTCCCTTGCGAATACGCTGGGTGAGTTCGACTTCCTCATCTACGGTAAGAAGTGATTCACGACCGATTTCCTGTAGATACTTGTCCAGCGACTGACTGTCGCGGCTTGTGATGCTTTTGGTAATTTTAAGTTGTCTCATGAGAACATTGCGGCTTTTGAGCCGCGAAATTACGGCTTTTTTTGACATTAGACTCAAAAAAGAGTGAATAGTTTAAAAAAAATGCCAATAATTGTTGAAAAATATACGTCGGGCATAAGAAATGGTGTACCTTTACCCTCGAAAACGAATGAAAACATAGAATTAAAAAACTGAATATCGTATGACTACAACAATGATTTTGATTGGAGCCGCCGTAGTGCTGGTTCTATGGTTGGTGGGAATCTACAACAACCTGGTGAAATTACGCAACAATCGCGAGAATGCCTTTGCCAACATCGATGTGCAACTGAAGCAACGTCATGACCTTATTCCGCAGTTGGTGGCTACAGTGAAAGGCTATGCCGCGCATGAAAAGGGTCTTTTGGAAAGTGTGACAGCTGCTCGTACTGCAGCCATGAGTGCGGGTACCATCAACGAAAAGATTCAGGCCGAGAACGCTTTGAGCAGTGCCTTGGCAGGATTGAAGGTTGCTGTGGAGGCCTATCCCGATCTGAAGGCCAACACGAATTTCCTGCAGCTGCAGGGCGAAGTGTCCGACATCGAGAACAAACTGGCTGCCACACGCCGTTTCTTCAACAGCGCTACAAAGGAACTCAACAACGCAGTACAGGTATTCCCCAACAATCTGTTGGCTGGCATGTTTGGTTTCCACAAAGAACCGATGTTTGAGGTACCTGCCGCTGAACGCGCCTCTTACGACAAGGCACCTGAGATACAGTTCTGAAGCACATGAAGTATGTAGGTATCCATACGCAGCAGGTAAGCAATAATCTAAAGAGCCTGCTGCTGCTTGCTTTGTTCCCATGCATTCTGCTGGGCGTGGTGTATGCTTTCCTGGCCATCATTGCCTATTTAGGGGTCTCGGATCCCGCTTACGGTGAAGCGCCTGCTCAGGTGGACTGGGATTACGTGAACTATGAAATGATCAACATCCTGCCGTGGATATTGGGCGGCGTGGGATTGTGGTTCATCATCTCCTATTTCTCCAACACGGCCATGATACGTCGTGCCACGGGTGCCCAACCGCTGGAGCGTAGAGACAACCCTCGCGTGTATAACATCGTGGAGAACCTGACCATGGCGTGCGGTATGCCTATGCCCAAGGTGAACGTGATAGATGACCCGCAACTGAACGCCTTTGCCAGCGGAATAGACGACAACAGTTATACGGTGACAGTCACAACGGGCATCTGCAACCGTCTGAACGACGAGGAATTGGCGGGCGTGATAGGGCACGAACTGACGCATATCCGCAACCGCGACACGCGACTGCTCATCATCAGTATCATCTTCGTAGGTATCATGAGTACGTTGATGAGTTTGGCCATTCGCATCATGTGGAATATGTTCGTATATGGCGGTGGCAGCCAACGTCGTTCGAGCAATCGCAAGGAAGGCGGCAATGGAGTAGCCATGATCGTGGTGATGCTGGTTGCTGTGGTGTTGTCGGTGATTGGTTACATCTTTACGTTACTCACTCGCTTCGCCATCAGCCGCAAACGCGAATACATGGCCGATGCAGGCGGAGCCGAAATATGTGGCAATCCCTTGGCCTTAGCTTCTGCCCTGCGCAAGATAAGCAACGAACCTGGGTTGGGACACGTAAATCGCGAGGATGT
>DCHV01000063.1:1289-3752 GCA_002314945.1 Prevotellaceae bacterium UBA1743 | reverse complement strand
CTTCTTTTAAGAAATGTTGCTAGCGGTGTTGACGGATCTCTGTTCAGTTCCTGGAGATACGCATTCCAGTTGGTCTCATAGCGTTCTGTTGCTGTCATCATAATCTTGATTTGAAATTCGGCTGCAAAGGTAAGGACTATACTGAACGCCGGCAAGGCGACATCGCGGACACGCTTACAACACAAATTACGCTTCCGCTGGCTATACCATTACTATCCCAAATTTAGTAACGATAAAAAAATAACTTGGTATGATTTGAGATATTTTGCCGATCAGAGCGAGGGGTTTTTCAGTGTGTCAAGACCGCAGGCCTTTGCACACGTGTTTTTGTTTTATGGTTGATGACGGAACACACTTTTTCGCAGGTGACCCACTTTTTTTATAAAATCATTTGCTATTGATTTATTTTTGCATAACTTTGTTCGGAAATAACGTATAAACGGGAAAAAACAAACGTAATATCAAAAATACACGAGTAATGAAGAATCATTTTCTTTTTGCCTTTGCAGCCATAGGATTGCTGCTGGCAAGTTGCGACAAGGAGGACACGGAGTACATCTATGTAAACGTGGATCATCAGTATGCCGAAAGCCTGAAGAAGCTCGACTGGGGCACCAATGGTGAGGTAACTTACGTAATAGGCCATAAGACACCCGACTGTGACGCGGTGTTCTCGGCAATGGCATATTCCCAACTGATGAAGCAGATGGGGTACAAATGCGAGGCGAAGGTGGCTGGCGAGCTGAACAATGAAACGAAGTACGTGAGGGATCTGTTTGGTTTCACCATGCCAGATGTACTGAACGATGCTTCGGGACAGCGCATGATTCTGGTGGATCACTCGGAATATGCACAAGCTGTAGATGGACTGAGGAATGCGCGTATCCTGCAGATTGTGGATCACCATGGATTGGGAGATGTAACTGAGGCATTGCCTCTCTACATCAAGGCAATGCCGATTGGTGCCACTTGCTCCATCGTATATTCCTCGTTCAAGGAACTCGACAAACCCATCAACGATGAAACAGCACGGGCCTTGTTGGCCGGTATCGTGTCTGACACGCGTTTCCTGACCAAACTGACTACTACCAAGATGGATTCCTTGGCTTGCTACAATCTGATGAAGCAACTGAATCTCTCGGCTGACAGCGTATTGTCACTCGACAAGAAGATGAACGATGTATCGCACGACTACTACGGCATGACAGACAAGGAGATTTTCCTCTCCGACTACAAGGATTATAAGATAGAGGATGTTCCCCTGGGCATCGGGAGTCTGGATGTGTATGGCGAGGAGAATGCCATGCCTTTCCTGCAGCGTATGCTATATATAATGCCTTCCGTCATGAAGCAGAAATCAGCACAGATGATGTTTGCCAAGGTGGATTTGCACATCCGCAATACGGATCCTGCCACAATGGCTACCGTGGATTATGTGGATGCAGGTTCGTACATCGTATATACAGGCGAAGGTGCACAACAGATTGCCGAGGCTTGCTATGGTAAGTCCGTAGCTCCTGGCATCTGCTATTCGGAGGTAAAACTGAGCCGAAAGACGGATTTTGTACCTGCTTTAACAGAGGCTTTCAAAACGTATAAGGCACAATAAGACATGAAGCGAATCATATTGGTACTTGGTTTCGTGACGGCTATGCCCGTGGGAGGTTTGTGTCAGCCCCGATTGAAAAAGGGTGAGATGCCTGTCCTGCCACCGTTTCCCACTATTCCCGAAAAGCTACCAATAGGAAGCGTGGAAATGGGGGACATCGAAAACTTTGAGGAGGTGCAGTTGAACATCCCCATCACCGAGGGCCCGTACAAGGCAGACTGGGCTTCGATAGAATCTCTCTCTCCTTCCGAAGCAGAATGGCTACGAGAGGCAAAGGTGGGATTCTGGGTGCATTTCGGACCTCAGGCAGCAGGGGAGAGCGGCGACTGGTACGCGCGCAACTTGTATAAGGAGGAACACCATGCCCACAAGAATCATCTGAGGCGATATGGACACCCCTCGGAAGTGGGATACAAAGATGTGCTGAACAAATGGAACCCAGAGAAACTGGATCCCTCCTATCTCACCCGACTCTACAAGAAGGCTGGCGCACGTTTCCTGATGATACAGGGTGTGCATCACGACAACTTCGACCTGTGGAATTCGCAATACCACCCCTGGAACGTAGTCAATATAGGACCGAAACGTGACTTGCTGCGGGAATGGGCAACGGCTTGCCGCAAGA
The DNA here is from genome assembly GCA_002314945.1 of Prevotellaceae bacterium UBA1743. Lineage (GTDB taxonomy): Bacteria > Bacteroidota > Bacteroidia > Bacteroidales > Bacteroidaceae > Physcousia. The sequence goes on along the minus strand of DCHV01000063.1, from coordinate 1,518 downwards.
ACAAGATGCACTATGGAGTCACATTCCACCACGAATACACATGGTGGTGGTGGCAGACGGCCTTTGGTGCGGACAAAGAAGGTGAATACAAGGGAGTGCCCTACGATGGCAACCTCACCTTAGACGACGGAAAAGGAAAGTGGTGGGAAGGATATGACCCACGCTTGCTCTATGGCATCGACCTGCGCGAATACGAGACTGTGGACGAGTGTGCGCACCAACCCTGGTC
>DCHV01000063.1:227-1201 GCA_002314945.1 Prevotellaceae bacterium UBA1743 | reverse complement strand
ATGATGGACGTAGTGGCAAACTATGACCCTGACTTCATCTACACCGACGGTACGGTGGAAGGTCCCTTCGCTGGCAATGGCACGGGCACAGGATACAAGTGCAACGCGATGCAAACTGTCATGGCTGACTTCTACAACCGCCAACTGAAGAAACACGGCAAAGTGGATGCCTTCAGTATCATCAAGTTCCGCCACCCGACACGGGGAGCTGTGAATACGGCTGAATTCGATTTCCCAGACACAATCAATGTCTCACAACCCTGGATTCGCGAAGCGCCCGTAGGTGACTGGTTCTACGCACCCGGATTCATCTATGATGCTGGCAGCGTGGTACGTTTCATCATCGAAGCCATCTCTCGTGATGGCAATGCCGCACTAAACATTCCCATGCGTCCCGATGGCAGCATCGAGGCGGAATGTGAGACTATGCTCAACGAAATGGGTGACTGGATGAAGATCAATGCAGAGGCCATCTATGGAAGCAAGGCATGGGTAGCATTAGGCGAAGGTGAGATGCAGGACGGGAGACTGAAGAAACTCCCTGGAGGTGGATTAGGAAAGAATCAGAAGGAATTCAAGTTCGACGCCCAGGATATCCGCTTCACCGTGGGAAAGAATGGCAAGAACTATGCTTTCTGCATGAATGTGCCAAAGTCTGGTCAAGTGGTGCGCATCAAGCACATGGGACGCAAGGCAAATCTCCTCTCACAGCCAAAGAAGGTCTCCCTGCTCGGATACAAAGGCAAACTGAATTGGCATCAAACTGACGATGCCCTGGAAATCGTCTATCCCCAGAATGCCGATCTGAAACTTGCAGTCACCTTCCGCGTGGAATAACGATTTACTCTATTTCTGAGCAATATACATTCTATGTGGGTTCTATAAATCGGAATAAAACATGAAGCGAATCATATTGGTACTTGGTTTTGTGACGGCTTTGCCAGTAGGTGGGTTGTGCCAACCTCGATTGAAGA
>DCHV01000063.1:0-145 GCA_002314945.1 Prevotellaceae bacterium UBA1743 | reverse complement strand
TACCGATAGGAAGCGTGGAAATGGGAGACATCGAGAACTTTGAGGAGGTGCAGTTGAACATCCCCATCACCGAGGGCCCGTACAAGGCAGACTGGGCTTCGATAGAGTCCCTCTCTCCTGCCGAAGCAGAATGGCTACGAGAGGC
>DCHV01000078.1:3935-5194 GCA_002314945.1 Prevotellaceae bacterium UBA1743 | reverse complement strand
TGGCAAGCCTGTGCGTCCTGTCCAAGAATAATTAAAAATATATCTTTCGCCCTTCAAGGCGAAAGTCCAAAAACCGGCTTTGCCGGTCGAAAAAAAATGAGAATTTCGGAAATCGTAGAAATAGAGGAAAAAAATCAAAATTGCATCATCCTGCATGGTGAAGGCATCTTCTGGCGGGCCTACGAGCGCTCTGCCTACGCCTTCGCTACACAGGTAGCACCGATGCAGATACTGAAGAAGCCCCTGAAAGTACTACAGGGGCGAGAAGTATGCTATTTAGGATTTCCCATGGCTAATGCGAGTACCTATTTGAGGGACCTAATGCTGGTAGAAGAAACCGAAAAACTAAGGAAATATCAGGCCCCGAGACCGTGGAAGGAGACGGACTACCAACTATGGCACGATAGCGTACCTGTACGAGCCGTATCAGGAAAGAGCCAAGAACGATACTCGCAAGAAGGGGCTGGCATACATGCAGAGGTACTGGAACTCCTCAGGGATTTCGATATATCCACCAGTTCCCCCCTCGATGCGTTCAACCTTCTGGTGACAATCAAACAGAAACTAAAAGTCTGACAAGGGTATGGCTAATTACGATCAGTTGTTTGTATATAAGAGTTGCTATACGCTCCTGCAGATGCTCTACCATGATCTGCAGAAGTTGCCTCGTGACATCAAATACACGCTCCTGCAGGATGTGAAGCAGGATACATTGGCTGTCCTACGCCATATCTATCATGCCCAGGAGGCCAACAAGGCAGAACACCTGGAAAAGTCGATAGACTGCATCCTGAATGTGAAAATCAACCTCCGTCTGCTATGGGACCTGAAAAGTATCAGCGTAAAGACATACGGTCGCCTGACAGAACAGGCCGAGGATGTGTTCAAACAACTGAAAGCATGGCACAAGAGTGCCGTATCGAAACAGAATAAATAACAATAATCTCCAGCATATACAGTGTCTATGACCAGAATATCTGTAATGAATCATGCCTGTGATGTCAAGGCCCCTCATCCTAATCGAAAGGGGGAATACCTTGCGTGCGGGTACTTGCAGATAGCGCGTCTCTTTAATTCAGTAATCTACCATCGCGCCACGTATTCCCATACAGGGGCGGATGGTTATAAAAAATCTGCGGTATCTGTCCGTTCATGGCTCTGCCACAACCTTATTCCGCAGAAACCAGGAGAAATGATTACCATCTTACTGGTCAGGCTGTCGCGGCTATTCGGGTGGCGGTCTGAGCAATGGGGGTTCG
>DCHV01000078.1:0-3887 GCA_002314945.1 Prevotellaceae bacterium UBA1743 | reverse complement strand
TGCGTACGGACTGAGCTTCAACTCAGGCAACTTGAACGCCCACAACGACAACAACAACAACAACCCGCAGCGTGCCACTGGCAAGCCTGTGCGTCCTGTCCAAGAATTGGAGGCCTGTCTGCTGGAGATTTTCTCAACAGGAAAGGGGGACAGGGATGATAACGAGAGAATCACTACTGAAGGACCTGATAGTGGCCTACAGAAATGCCCGTCGCCGCATACGGAAACGTAGCTATCAGTTGGAGTTCGAGATGAACATGGAAACCAATCTCGTCACCCTGCGCGACGAGATATGGGAGCGCAGGTGGAAACCCCAGCCCTCGGACGTGTTCATCGTATTCAAACCTGTGCAACGCGAGGTATTTGCCGCACAGTTCCGCGACAAGGTGGTGCATCATCTCCTGTACAACTACCTGCTGGAGATGATGGAGCGTATCTTTATCCGCGACAGCTATTCGTGCCGCAAGGGAAAAGGGACCCGCGATGCCATCAGCCGTCTGCAGCATCATCTGCTATCGGTCACCCACAGCTATCAGCGTCCCGCCTATATCCTGAAACTGGACCTGAGAGGCTATTTCATGAGTATCAACAAGGCGCATCTGGAAGAGATTATACACCATCACCTGGACCGCCATTGGGAATATCCCGAAGACAGAGGACTGATAGATTATCTGCTACACACCATTATCTTCAATGATGTGAGAGAAGGGTGCCGATATCGTTGCAGAAAGGAGGACTGGAACGGATTGCCGAAAACCAAGAGCCTCTTCTGTGCCCGGGAGGACACAGGACTACCCATAGGTGACCTAACCAGCCAGCTCTTCAGCAACATCTATCTGAATGAGTTTGACCAATACGTGAAACGCACGCTGAAATGCCGCCACTATGGGCGGTACGTCGATGATTTCTATGTCGTAGATACCGATATGGAATACCTCAAGAACCTGAAACAGCAGATGGAAGCATTCCTCGGGCAGCATCTGGGCGTGGTGGTACATCCCCATAAAGTAATACTACAGCCTGCCGACTGGCCCATCGCTTTTCTCGGACAGTATATATGCCCCCATTACAAGGTTCCATCCAAGCGCTTTACGCACCATTTCATACAAGCCATGGCACGGGAGAACGCCAATGCCATCCGCCTACTGAACGACATTCCATACAGCGAAGGTATGGATGAACTAATCTATGCATATCTGAATGAGACTGGAGAGTGCGAAAAATGGCAGAATGCCGTGAATCGCAAAAGACATGGACTGGAACGTATGCAAAGTGTCGTGAACTCCTATTTCGGATTCATGAAGGGCTGTAAGGCCTTCCATCTGAAGTGTAATGAGGTGCAACACCCTCGGAGTGCAGATACGCAAGCAAACAGCCTGACGAAATGCATAAAATTCCGAGACGATTGGAGCCGAGGGAGCTTATACAAATGGTATAAATACAAATATATAGTATGAAAAGAATCACTCTATACCTGCTTGCCGTGGCTGCATTGATAGGATGCAGTAGCGGAGAGGACGTGGACTACGATACCCCCGGGCGCTCGACGACTCCCATCACGTTCAGCATCGAGGAAAACACGACCCGTGGCATGGTGCCCCTGGAGACAAATACATTGCATACCATGGGAATCTTTGCGGGCTATGAGAAGGAGGAAGAGACCTTCTCCTCGACCTCGCCTGCCAATGACTTCATCAACAACGTGCGCTATACGCGTTCGGAAATCACCCATCCCTTTGCAGGCGAGGATGTATGCTACTGGCCCTTCTCGGGGAAACTGAGTTTCTTTGCCTACGCTCCGTATGTGAGCAGCAAGTACTTGCAGTTTTCCTCGGACTATGTATCGGGCTATCCGCGTATGAACTACGAACCTACGACGGACGTGACGAACCAGCCCGACCTGTGTTTTGCCACCCCTGTGCTGGACCAGCACAAGACAACCACGGCTATCCCCCTATCGTTCAACCACTCGCTGTCCCAGGTGCTATTCTCGGCCAACTATTCCGGCGACCTGCCCACCACGTCAGCCTCTCTGTATGTGAAAATAGACAGCATACGGATATGCAATGTGATAGGAAGGAAAAAGGTGGTGATGAACAACGGTACGCCCTGTTTCGACTGGCAGGATGACAGCGAGTGTACGGCTGCCGACCGCACTTCCTACCTGCTACGACGTGGTGGTCTGCCTGAGCAATGCCACATCCAGGATGAGGAACTCCTGGAAGCGACCTCTCCCGCCACAGACAACTATCGCGACATGAGCACGGCCAACGGAATCCTGTACCTGCTTCCCCAGTCGATGACCGACGGAGAAGCCTACCTGCGAGTAACCTACGGCTTCTACGAAATGGTGGGGACGATGGAGACCTTGCGGGCGAGTGTCACAACGAGATGTAACCTGCCTGCCGCTACCTGGCTGCCGATGAACAGTTATCGCTACAAGTTCACCATCAACCTGGCGACCCACAGTATCGTGAACCCCACGGTACAGGTGGGAGACTGGCAGAGTGTAAACCATACAGAAACGAATCCGATACATATAGAATAACGATGAAGAAGAGAATACTACATACGCTCCTCGCGGGCCTGCTCCTATCGCTCCATGCCTGCCAGACGGAGGAGGACGCGAACCCTGCGTCTATACCCGACGAGACGGAAAGCCTCTGCGACTTTGTCCTGAACACACGGGCTGGGACAGGTACCGACTATCAGAATACGACCTATCGCGCACAACTCTTCTATCGTGGACAGGTGGTGACACAACAGGGCTTCCCACGACTGGATTCACTCTATACCCCCTATACGGGTACCTACTGTGACCCGAAGGGAACGAACACATGGCTCACGCCCTGTAGCGTAGATGCCACCAACTATGCCTATACGGGAGAGGGCTCCCAATATGGATTGCGTGCGGGACGCTATCACGATTACTACCTCTTTGTGAGCAGTCCTGCCACCGTCTATGTGAAATACGGAGAGGTGATGAAGACCAATCCTGCCTACACCTCGCAACAGGTGAAGATGGAATACTATGGCTTGCCCTACCTGCGCGGTGGTGAGGCCAAGGATCACCCTGCCGTATCGGCTGCCGCCAAGGTGACTACCACAGGATTGAACCTGCAGAGCACGTATCTCTATAACCTGGATGACACGATGCAACTGGTAGAGTACCGCTCGCGTGCAGCCTTCAGCGTGCGTTGTGGCGATGCTATCTCCCACGCCAACCTGAAGAAGCTGGAGCTGAAAGGAATGCGTAGGTATGCAGTGTTCCGTCCCTTTACGAAGGACTTCTTCTTTGAGGAGGATGCGGCCAACTATGAGGATGTGGTGGTCTATGAGAGTCCTGCTGCACAGGGCATACGTCTGGACAGGGGTGGCACGGAAGGTGCATATACCGATGGCGAAAGCCAGAGCCTGACAGGGGCAACTACGGCTACTCATCTGGACGACACAAAGACGAATACCTATTTCACCTATTTCCTGAGTGATGACTACAAGAGCCTGAATACCTCGAACCAATATATCAATACGCCTGCCAACCTATGCCTCACATTGGTGAGCGATACAGGAAACCCAATCTCCGTGGATCCCCTGCCCTTGCCCGTTGACTTCGATCCCCAGAAGAGCTATTTCTTCATGATTACAATCAATAGCGTATATCTGTCTATCGACGTGACCGTAAGAAACTGGGACACTCCCTTTACGATAGATGAAACGGTGGAAGATGTGGAACCACTCAACCTGACTATCCAAATTGCCGACTGGACATCACACAGCAATGCCGGACAGGTGGATCCAAGCTCTGGTGGCGGTGGCGACACTCCTGCCAACGAAGGAACCAGTGGTATCACCACAGGAAACTGGAACACCCCATCAGGCGGTACGGG
>DCHV01000103.1:59023-80066 GCA_002314945.1 Prevotellaceae bacterium UBA1743 | reverse complement strand
TTCCTCTATCTCTTGCGTTTCATGGGAGATAGAAAATAATACACATCCGAAATGAAAGAACAATTGAATATAGCCCTTGTGGCACACGATTCCAGAAAAAAGGAACTCATCGAATGGGTGAAGTACAATGCCACCCTCTTGTCGAAACACAATCTCTATGCCACAGGAACTACAGGACGCCTTATCAGCGAGGTAGTAGTACTGAAGGAGCAGCAAGGCAATGAGCAGACCTATTCTTATCCTCTCAAGGACAAAGTGACCTGTCTTTTCAGCGGGCCTCTGGGAGGTGATCAACAGATAGGTGCCATGATAGCAGAAGGAAAAATCGACATGCTTATCTTCTTCTGCGACAATCTGGTGATGCAGGGCCATCAGAACGATGTGTCGGCTCTCACCCGTCTTGCATCACTCTACAATATAGCCTTTGCAACCAATCGAACCACAGCTGATATGATTCTTACCTCCAAGTTGTTGGGAGATGAGAATTATGAGATGATTGTACCCGATTGCATCCAGCGCTACGCCAATAGAACGCTGTAATCAAAAAAGGTATTGTCCGTTGTAGGTTCCTATCCCAATTTGTGGTAGTCGTAACCTAACTTTTTCAGTTCGACGGCAGCACCGATGGAGAACATTGCTGCGCAAGCCCTTGTGAAGACATAGTAGGCCATAGGGCTCTGTGGTTCTATCTGTTCGTGGCGGATCATGCTTACGGTATCCTGTGCCAAGGTCTGTACCATTGCTACAAGACTCTTTGCCTCCTCGCTATCGGCGACTATGCCTAAGATGTCGCACACGATATGGTCGTCCATGTTGTCGAAGCCCTCATCGCCATAGAAATCCTCGTATTTCGTGTGTTGATAGGTGTTCCAATCCATGTCCCAGCAATAGGCAACCGCCATGCCAAGATAGAAAGCCCAGGCAACCGACACGATAGGATATTGTGCCACTTGTGCAGCAGCGTCTGCTATATAGTTGGGTTCTATCCTGAGCCAATACTCCCTTATGTCCTCGCTCTCCAATAGTTTCCCATCCAATACGCCACGTTCGGTGCATAGTTTCAGCAGATGCTGACGTATCTTTTCCTCGAATTTCTCCAGATAATCAATGATGACAGGTTCCATTATTTTCGGGTTGTAGTGTATTTGAAATCATCAAAGAAGGCGGTGCCTGCAGTAGTCTTTCCTGTAGTATAGGTGAACAATCCTACGTGTGCTCCCTTCCATCCGTGGGCATACATGCTGAAACTGTCGCCGATGTTGGTGAAATGCTTTCCATCCATACTATATTGATACTGATGCTGGTTGTCCACGGCATCGGCTGTGAGGCGAATCCATACAGTAGCACCTTGTTTCAGTTGTTCCTGAACTGGATGTTTCACTTCTCCGTCATTCTCGATGTAGAGTTTGGGCTGTCCGTTTCCGTCTATCATGATGCCTGCCCCCTGGATAGGTTTGCCCAGGCACGACATGCCTGCACGCTGTCCGCTTGTCATACTGTCTGTGTAGAGTTTCACGGTGGCTTGGCTGTAGTAGCCCATCATTTTTTGCACTTGTTGATTGAAGGCGTTTTCTACCTTTGTGGCGGGAAGTGCAAAAAATGATGGTTTGCCTTTCCGCTCTGTCATAGTGAGGGCATTGCCCTGGGGATTATGGTTCGTCTGCCATTGAATGCCCAATTTCCCCTTGCTGAACTTGTCGCTCGTCTGTGGCAGACAGGGTTTGCTCTTCTTTCCTGTATTGGGCTTGTTGACAATCTTCATCGGTTCGCCGATTCCGTTGCCATCGTAATCGTAGCCAATGAAGGGGAAACCATCTGCCTGCCATGTGACGGGCTGCAGGTGCAACACGCGTCCAAGTGGATGAGTGTCTTGGAAATGGTAGAACCACCATTCTCCCGAAGGCGTGTCCACCAGAGCACCTTGATGAGGGCCGTTGATGGGCGTGCTTCCCGTCTCCAATACACGTTTGCCCTCAAAGGGGCCATAGATATTCCGGCTGCGCAATATCATCTGCCATCCTTGTCCCACGCCACCTTCAGGGATGCTCAGATAATAGTATCCGTCCCGTTTGTGGATTTTGGTACCTTCTGCCACAGGACCTTCATACACCGTCTTTCCTTCGTCCAGCAGCGTCCGTCCATCAGCACTCATACGATGGATGATGATGGGGCCTGCCCCCACCTTGCTGTGTCCCAGATAAGCCTTTCCGTCCTCGTCCCAGAATGGGCAGGGATCCTCCCATCCCGCTATGGCTTTCACTACGTGCAGAGGTTCCCACGGTCCTTCAGCTTTGGGCGCGGTACTCATGTACAATCCCGTGTTGGGCATACACACATACATGTAGAACTTACCATCATGGTAGCGAAGCGTGGGAGCCCATGTGCCATCTCCATATCCCTCCATGTGGTCGAACACATCCAGATTCAGCTGTTTGTAGATCTGTGCCACGATGTGCCAGTTTACCATGTCATCCGATTCCAGGATAGGCATACCCATGTAGTGGAATTCCGAGCATGTCATGTAGTATTTCTCACCCACACGTATCACATCGGGGTCGCTGTAGTCGGCATTCAGTACAGGGTTGGCGAACGTGCCGTCACCCAAATCTCCCCATCTGTGATCATTCCAGTCGGTCGATAGGAGAGTGTGTTGTGCCATTGTGCAGGCAGGTATTGCCAGGAATGCTATGGTCAGTTGCTTTTTCAGCAACGAGGGGATACGCAAGAAAGGATAATGTTTCATAAAAATTCGTATTTTGTGATAGTATGACGATGCAGGTGATTCGTTGCAAAGGTACATACATTTTCGCGATAATGTCATTTTTTCTTCCCATTGTTCCCCTGAAGTGACATATTTTATGTAATTTTGCCCAAATTATAACAAATTTCTACACAATTATTATGGTACATTCCATTATCCAAAGAACAATCTTTGCGGCTCTGTGTGTCGCATTTTGCCTTACGGCACAAGGTAAGCATTTCCTTTTCAAGAACGGTCAGTCGTCCTATTCCATCGTGGTGCCCCTCACGGCAAGCACATCGGAACAGACGGCAGCAAACGAGTTGCAGTCGTATATCAAGCAGATAAGTGGAGGCGTCACGCTCCCCATCCGTTTCGAGTTGGATCGCAATGGTGCGAACCAGATTGCCATCGGCCTACAGCCAGATGCTGATGCCAAGGCAATAGCAGCCGACTGCGAGGATTTTACCTACGAAAGCCGTGGTAGCAATATCTTCATCTACGGAGGCTGCAACCGTGGCACGATGTATGGCGTGTACTCCTTCCTGGAGAGGGAGTTGGGCATACGATGGTACACCCCCGACTTCACCAAGGTCCCCACGATGAAGAAATGGGGCTTCGACGCACTCTCCCATAGCGAACATCCTACGGTCACACTACGTCAGAATGACTATTTCCATACCAGGAACAGACGCGACTGGAGTGCGCACAACTTCATGAATATGACCAGCGCCCCCGTCCACAACGAATATGGTGGCATGGAGGCATACAAGGGTTGTCACACCATGCCTCAATTTGTTCCCTTCGACAAGTACTTTCCCGAGCATCCCGAGTATTTCTGCTTACGCGATGGAAAGCGTTTGAATCACGGGCAACTCTGCCTGTCCAATCCCGACGTGTTGGAACTCACCAAGAAGGGTGTGCTGCAGATGATGCGCGAACACCCCGATTTCATCGTCTATAGCCTGTCGCAGGATGACAACTTCCTGTTCTGCGAATGTGACGAGTGCAAGGCCATCGAGGCACAGTATGGAGGCACACATTCAGGCATCATCGTATGGTTTGTTAATCAGGTTGCCGACTACGTCAGGGAAGCATTCCCCGACAAATTCATCGGCACCTTCGCGTACCAGTATAGCCGCAAACCGCCTGTAAACATCGTGCCACGTGACAACGTGGTCATCCGTCTGTGCAGCATCGAGTGCTGTTATTCGCATCCCATGGACGATCCCTCCTGCGAACAGAACAAGGCCTTCGTGGATGATCTGAAGCAATGGTCATCCATCGCCCCTCACCTGTTCATCTGGGATTACATCATCAACTATAGCCAGATGGTGGCTCCCTTCCCCAACTTCAAGGTATTGGCACCCAATATCCGCACGTTGCGCGACAACCACTCCATCGGCATCTACGAGGAGTCGCAGTATGCCACCATGGGAGGTGAGTTCTCCGAACTTCGTGCCTGGGTCATCGCCCATCTGCTGTGGAACCCCGATCAAGATGTCACACCCCTTGTGAAGGACTTCATCTACGGCTACTATGGAGAATGTGCATCCCTGGTATGGAAGTATTACCTCATGTCACAGGCACTGGCTACCCCCGACAAACATTTCGGCATCTTCTTCAAGCATCGCGATCCTATCTATACCGACAAGTTTGTGGAGGAGGGAATGGCTCTGCTCAACAAGACACGCCAGAAGGCCAAGAGCGACGAGATGCGCGACCGTATCGACCTTCTCCGTATGCAGACGCTCTATCTGAAGGCTACACGCAACGTAGAGGAAAGCAAGGCAGATGGCACATGGGATGAGCTCATAGCTATCGGCAAGAAACATGTGGTTCGACTGCACGAATGGGAGACAATCGACACATCCGTGCAACGCTTGCAGAAACCTGAGTGATAGGATAGGGGGAGCAGAACGATGAGGAAAAGCATATTGTGTGCAATGGGAGCGTCTCTCCTTTGCTTGAATGGATGGGCGACCGATGTCACCGTCAGCAAGGATCGTATGATGGACAAGATAAAGGGCGCATGGGCCGGACAAACGATTGGCTGCACCTATGGCGGACCTACCGAGTTCCGATATCGCGCGGAGATGATCCCCGACGACGTAGCCATCGAATGGAACGAGGGACAGATCAAGTGGTATTTCGACAACCAACCCGGATTGTATGACGATGTGTATATGGACCTCACGTTCCTGAACACCCTGTACGAGAAGGGAATCAACGCCTCGGCCAAGTCCTTTGCTGATGAATATGCCCATGCGGAGTATCCATTGTGGCATGCCAATCAAGCAGGCAGATACAATGTGTTGCGCGGCATCTATCCTCCTCAATCAGGCCATTGGAAGAACAATCCCCATGCCGATTGCATCGATTATCAGATAGAGGCTGACTATGCGGGAATCATTACCCCCGGTATGCCGAACTCTGCCTCGAAGATATCGGACAAAGTGGGACATATCATGAATTATGGTGATGGATGGTACGGTGGCGTGTTCGTAGGCGCCATGTATTCCCTGGCTTACCTCTACGACGATGTAGAGACGGTGGTGTGCAAGGCCCTGCTTACGATTCCTGCCAAGAGCAAGTTCAGGAAGGCCATCGAGGACGTGATACAATGGCACCATGAATACCCCAGCGACTGGAAAAAGAACTGGCAACTGGTACAGGAGAAATATGACCATGACTTCGCTTGTTCCTATGGCGTGAATGAGCCGTACAATATCGATGCCCTCATCAATAGTGCCTATATCGTCATAGGCCTCTTGTATGGAGAGGGCGATTTCGACAAGACACTGGAGATAAGCACGCGATGTGGGCAGGACAGCGACTGTAACCCAGCCTCGGCAGGAGGTGTGCTGGGCACTATTTTAGGCTACGATAAGATTCCTCAGAAGTGGTTGGCGAATCTCCATGAGGTGGAAAACTTGAATTTTGCCTATACCCAGATTTCTCTCAATAGGGCCTACGAGTACAGCATGCAGCTGGCAGCCAGGTTTATCACGAAGAATGGTGGCAAGGATAATGGTGCCTCTTTCACCATACGAGAGCAGAAACCCAAAGCCGTGCGTTTCGAGGAATCCTTCCCCCATATACAATTCAAGGAGAGTCTCCCCGGAGGCCCGATCCAATCCTTTGGTACAAAGCATTTTGTAGGCAATGGTTATATGGTGAATGGGGAAGTCAGGTGTGGCGACCCCAAGTATGTGGCAGACCTGGAAATCTACATCGATGGGAAATTGAAAGATACAATGCATTGTCCGGTATCGTACCACGATCGTACACAGGAACTCTGCTGGCACTACACGCTGAAACAGGGACCTCACGAATGGACGATCAAATGGGTCAACCCCAGAGAGGATGCCGAGGTCATCTGTTGGAAGGTGATAACCTATAGCCGCAAGTAGGAACCTACGCTGTAGAAGGAATTTGGCGAGTTAAAGAAATTGCGTGAATAGTATCTCGTATCACATAAACATAAGGGAAGTATAACGATTGCATAACGAATTTGTTATCGCTGCTTTATGCCTGCCTTATGTTTCTGTGTACTTCGAAGAATTTTTAGTCATTATGGTCATTAGTCATTAGTCATTAAGCGAAAATGCGTTTTTAACTCAAAATTTGCAAAAATCGAAAATGACTAATGACTAATGACCATCGTGACAAATAAAAGTGAGGTTAACTCAAAATTGCTAAACTTTTCTGTCACCTACTTCGAGATTACAAATACTTTGAACACAAATCGGAAGAGAGAACCCATCTTTTCCGTGTAATTTCATTGACAATAATGCAGCCTGATTAGTATCCTATTGTTCAGGGGAAGTGGAACGACGTACGGAGTGGGTAATCTGCTTGAGTTGCTCCAACTGTGATGAGGATAGGCTTCCGATAGGACCTTCCTGCAGATTGTAGTTGGCACCCACATCGAAGGTGACCACACCACCTGAATCGGTGAAAGCCGTGAGCCATGGCTCAATTTGCTCGAAGGGGATGCGGCAGTCGCGGGCACCCCAATTTGAACCGAGGTACGTGAGTACATGAGTTTGAAGGTTGTCGGTGTAGCGCCCGTGTGCTTGCATCGACAGGAAATCGTTGGCTTCGCCTGCCGTATAGTCCTCCGTGGCGGCATTGCGTTGACATTCAGGTCTCACTCCGGGATTGAAGGCTACGATGGATGTGGGATTTCCCGACTTGGCAGCATCCGCGTAGGCCTTGGCAATGCTGTCATGAAATTGGCACCAACTGTAGCTGCCGTCAAACCACCATCCACGTACGAGTGTACCGTAGTGTGCAGACCACCATGCAATCACTTTAGCCCAGTTGGCGGCTCCCTGTGGTGTTATCTGCCTATCGGTGTTAATCTCATCGTGGGGAAATCCGAAGTTTACCACAGATTGCAAGTCACGGTTGGGCGTCTGTGAGGGGAGGTAGAGCATCATGGAGATGCCTCTCTCCTTGAGGGCTTGTGCCATTTCCATTGGCAGGTCGCGTGTAGACGTTTTCTGTCCGGCCTCATAGCCTGCTATCGCATCATACGTTGGATTGGGCGCATTGAAGTATCCGGAATTCTGTCCAAGGGTGAGTACGAAGTAACCCACTCCGGCTTCCTTCAATTGGTTTGCAAGATAGTTCACATCAAAGGAGTCCACCAAATGAAAATTGTTCTCATTGGGTAGAAAGTGCATAAAGGCACCCACCTTCGCTTGGTACAACCATTCGGTGGGCACACTATCTTTCGGCTTGCCACATCCGAAGAGGATGGCAATGCCTAATGTGGCAAGGAAAAAACGGTTACAACGCATGTCTTACAAAATCTACGATGCAAAGATACCTTTTTTATTCGGTACATGTGGGTTGTTTTTGCGACTAATTCGTTTTTCATGTATTTTTTATTGTATATTTGCAGCCATGAAAAAGTATTGTGTCATAGTTTGCCTGTTTTGTAGTTGTGTGGGAGGCTTTCGTAGTTCTGAAGTGAATCTGGAATCACTTCATGATGTACGGCTCTTCCATGGTAATGATTCCACAGCATATCGCGATCCTGCTATCCTCTATGAGGACGGAATGTTTCATTTGTTCTTCACCCTGGTGCGTATAGAGAATGATAGCATCTTCAGTTATGTAGCCTATTCCAAAAGCCGCGATTTGAAACTCTGGAGCGAGATGCGCATCCTCACGCCACGCGACCAAAATCTCGACTGTTGCAGTCCTGGAAATGTGGTACGATATGGGGATGAATGGCTCTTGTGTGTGCAGACGTATCCTCGTCCCGAATATGTGGTGTCCCAGATGCCGAGATATGGGGATCAGACTTCGAGAATCTTCTTGATGCGGAGCAGAGATCTGGAGGAATGGAGCGAGCCGGAACTTCTCCGTGTGAAGGGACCTGACGTGCCCGAGGAGGATATGGGTAGGATGATTGATCCCTATCTGATTCAGGATAAGGATGAGAAGGGTAAATGGTGGTGCTTCTACAAACAGAATGGGGTGAGTATGTCCTACACATACGACTTCCGTAGCTGGACATTCGCCGGAAATACGGAATCAGGTGAGAATGTGTGTGTATGGGTGGATGGAGATGCCTACAAACTCATGCATTCTCCTGCCAACGGCCTGGGATTGAAAACGAGTCGTGATCTCCTTCATTGGGAGAATGATTCTGTCCTTATTACCTTGGGACAAGGCCTCCCGGGATGGGAATGGGCTCAGGGAAGACTTACCGCTGGAGCCGTTCTTGATGCAAGGCAGATTCCGGAGATAGGGCAGTACCTGTTGTTCTTCCATGGTTCAGGCCCTGGAACGGAGCAAACCGATTTTGACAAGAATGCTTCCATCGGAATCGCATGGAGCTCCGACCTTCGCAACTGGCATTGGCCAGGAGGGAAATAGTTATGGTTTCTTGAAACGCACCTTGAGATTGGCGTCCTTGGGTGCATCAGCTTGTATGGTGACTTCTGTACTATCGTAGGGAGCCAGGGCTGGGATGGATGACGAACCTATCATTGTATCGCCGTTCCACAGTTCTGCTTCGGTAGGCAATGATGCCTTCAATCCGTAGTTCTTGACTTTTGTGCGGAATGTCTTGTCACCCTGTGCCTCGGGACGTTTCGCCGAGAGAATGGCTGGTGTGTAATCCACGTAGGGCAGACGGGCATATCCGTAGGCCATGGTGCCGTCCTTCTTCTTTGCAATTACTTTGGGAGCCCATTCGTCTTTGCTCCATTGGCAGTCCTTTCCGCGGAAGGTGAGCAATAGGTCGGCACCATCTTTCTCGGAGCGGATGGCTTTGGCACCACGTCCGTAGTTGACATCCTCATAACTGCCGAAGAGGATGCTCTCGATATTCAGATCCTCGGCGGGAGAGAATCCATCCTCAGCTTGTATGCGCAGGATGACTTTCTTGGTCTTTGCCGTGATGGGTTCTGTGTTCGTCACCATCATCCGCATACCTGGATTGAGGGGTAGGGCGATGTTCTTGGAACTGTGGCGGTCGCAAGGCTGATCTTCACCCTTGAGTGTGTCGATGACGGCAAAATTGGCTTGACAAGCGCGTCCGTACTCATCCTGACGTATCTTTATGCGTTCGTACTTGAACCATCCTTCCACGCTACCGTCCTTGTGACGCGACACACCTGGAACGTAGGCTTCGCCCGGCTCTATCACCCAATGCAATCCATCGAGGGAACGCTCATAGAAAGCAATACGTCCCAGCCAATCGTTTACGATGAGGTGATATTGCAGGGAATCCCTCCATACGACAGGATCCTCGAAACAACCTTCCACATCGGGATAGACACGATGATCGGTGAGCTGTTCGTAGGGAGAGAGTCCGTCACGGCTCACCCAGATGCCACCTCCGCGGCAAACCATCAGGAAGGAACCATCCTGTCGTGGAGCGAAGGTGAGGTTGCTGAGGCCCTCGATGATGTCATGTCCGCGGTCGTCGAAGGTGAACTGTCCGTATGTCCATACCTTGCTGTCTTCGCTGTCGGCAATATAATATCCGTCGATGACATACACCACGATGCGGCCATCCTGCAGACGGAAGGCTTCTGGATTGTGGCCCTTGCCAACTGTGTTCTCTACATGGAATGGGCCGAAGGAATTGTCTGCCACGGCATGGAATACGGTTGAATTGCCCCAGAACATGTGTCCTTCGGGGGAATTTTCGGGCCATCCTGCTACATAGAGGTGGTATTTGCCGTTCTTGTCTTTCAGGATATTTCCTCCCCAGAAGGAGATGTCTTTACTCTCCAACCCGTTATCCACATAGCGGTCCTGAACCTCCTTTGTTCCCCATAAACCTTTCTGCTTTTTTCCATTGGGCATGGGTAGAATGCGATCCATGAACTTGCCTCCTTCGATCAGGTTGGCCCATTCTGCAGGACGTTCGCGTTCCTGTATCTGGGCAGAGGCCGGGAGAAGGGTGAGCAGAGAGAATGCAACGGATGTGATTCGTGTGATGAATTGTTGAGTGTGGTTGTGTGTATTCATAATCTGTGTTATTTGTTTTCTGTGATTGTTTCGTATTCTTTCAGGGTGACAAAGCGATAGTCGAAGGAATCCTTGCCTATCTTTACCATTGTCATGCCGTCTTGTCCGTCGAAGGGATTGCCTGTGGCGCTGGCGGCAAACACCTGTACGCCATCGGCTTGGGCACGGAGGTTGCGATGCAGATGGCCACACAATATCGTTTTTGCTCCATATTGGCGGAACAGCTGCACGTACTTCATACGTAGTGATGACGGGAAGTTATGGTAATCGTTCGGCTCGTCCATACTCTTGCATATCAGAGGCACATGGTCAAACAGGAAAATGGTTCTGCATCGGGATGCTTTCTTCAGTTCCTTCTCCAACCATGCGTACTGTTCCTGCTCCAATTCCGATTCCCCCGCTTGGATGATGGAGGAGTTGAATCCGATGAAGGCACATCCCTTATGACGGAAGGCAAAGCGGTCTTCGCCATAATGACGTTTGTAGAAATCGAAGACAGCAGGAGTGAGTTCGCGGATGTCATGATTTCCAGGGACGGTGTAGAGTCTCGTCTTTTTGTTCAGACGCGACATCACCTCGTTGTATTTGTCGGCACCGGCATCGCTGAGGCGCTCGTGTACCAGGTCGCCTGTGCATATCACGAAGGGTGGTTTCAGGCGGTTGATAATCTCTACGGCACGTTCCAACTGTTCTATGGCAGGTGTCAGCGAGGATGAGCCATCGGCATTGAACCCAAGTTGTGGATCGGCCAGTTGCATGAAGAAGAACGGGCTTCCCTTTCCTATACGATGTTGATTGGCCATCTGCTCCACACGGTCGGGACGTCGGCTGGTGATGTTGTCGGGGGTGATGCCCAGGATGCGGGCAATGTCCTGTGCCTCGGTTACTGTCCATACAGACAACTGGAACCCGTTTTCCTGTAGTAGGCGTGCCAGGGTCGCATTGGCATGGCTGAAGTGGCAGTTGATGCCCATGCTGCCTGTTTCTTTCAGCCTCGACAACAACTGTTTGCAGTAGTCGGCATTGTCTAACTGTAGCGTGTCGGGTGACAGATCTGTAAAATAGGGGATGCCAGGGCATTCACGTTGGGCTTTCTCCCATTCATTGTCGTGTACGCCAGTCATATACACCTGCTTCGTCAGTTTGTATTTCTTCAGCAGGTCATATAGTTTCGGGAGTGCCTCGGATTGCTTGATGTCGAGATTGATGCCGATTTTAGTTCGTGCGACAGCCTCAAAAACGAGCGACATATCTTCCCCTTCGTCATTCGATTCAATAGCATCGTGACTGATGGCGAGCGATCCATCAGGACGCAGGCGTACATCTATTTCGATCAGGTCGGGACGGAGGGCCAGGGCGGTGTGTACAAACTCCATCGTGTTGTCGGGCGTGTTGTAGGCTCCGGAATGAGCCGTGATGGTCATCTGGTGCTTGTTGCCTGCCCATGTCAGCAAGGGTAGCAGAAAGAAGAAAAATAGTGCTGTTTTACGCATATTTTGTTGTTCTATTGTGAGAATACTACGCAAATTTAGTAATATTCCTCCAACCTTGCAACAAGAAAATGCCTTTTATGCTACTTTTTAGCAGGATTAGTCGGATGGAATGTTGCGGATATGTGATTTTGTGCGTACATTTGTGCCCATATAATATACATTATCACAATTTTTTATGAAAAATTTACTGAAAAACATTACTTCTGCCATAGCTCTGACTATGGTGGTGAGTTGTATGCAATCCCCCGAGGGTGGAGTAGGCGTACGTACCGAGGCGCTGGAAGATGCCGCCTGGGAACAGTCGAAATGGATCTCTGTCGTAGATGCCCCGGTAGTGACAGGTGTGGTGGTAGATGGTACTCGTGCCGCTGATGGTGCCAACTGGTTTGTCTCTACGTTGAAGAACGAGAAGAAGATTACCCAAGCCAAGTGGATGACAGCAGGTCTGGGTGTCTATGACCTGTATGTGAATGGGAAACTTATCGGCGAGGAGGTACTGAAACCTGGTTTTACCCATTTCCAGAAGACCAAGATTTCCTACACCTACGACATTACGTCGGTATTGGCTACCAAGGCGGGAGCTGAGAATACGTTGGCTGCCCAGGTGACTCCTGGATGGTGGGCTGATAAAATCATTACCGGCGGTGGTCAAGAAGGAATGACAGGCAAGAAATGCGCTTTCCGTGGCGTGCTGGAACTGACATACGACGATGGTAGCAAAGCCCTCTTTGGTACCAATCTCGAGGATTGGAAGGCTGGTATCGCAGGTCCTGTCACTCATGCTGCCATCTTTGATGGAGAGGATTATGATGCACGCGAGTTACAGGGATATGACACCCCCGAGAAACTCTCTACTCCCGAGGAGAATACCGAGTTCCAGGGTGAGATAGTACCTTGCGTGGGAGCTGAGGTTTATCAGCGTACCGATCTGGCCCTCTCTCCCGTACAAGCCTACGTATGGAAAGATGTGGAAGGTGCTACGGATGAGGCTTTTGGCAAGGTTGTTATCGACAAGGAATTTGCCGCAGGAGAACAGATGGTAGTACAGCCAGGACAGACCTTGGTGGTGGATTTCGGACAGAACTGTGCTGGTGTGCCCTCCTTTGTCTTCCAAGCCAAGGAAGGAACCTGTCTCACCTGTCTTCCTGCCGAGTTGCTCAACGATGGCAATGGAGCCAAGAATCGCGGTATGGATGGTCCTGAAGGAAGCTGCCATCGTACCAACCTGCGTATTCCCGAGACAGGTATGATTCTCCGATACACCTTTGCTGCCGACCAAGGCTTTGTTTCCTTCTGTCCTCGCAGTACGTTCTTCGGCTATCGTTTTGTATCCATTACAGCTACCGACGAAGTGACTATCAAGACTTTGAAGAGTATTCCCGTCACTTCGATTGCCCAAGATCTCGAGACAGGTTCTATCACTACAGGCAACGAACTCGTAAACCGCTTGATTCAGAATACCGTATGGGGACAGCGTTCCAACTATCTCTCTGTACCTACCGACTGCCCGCAACGCAACGAGCGTCTTGGATGGACTGCCGATACGCAAGTCTTTACCGAGACAGGTACCTATTTTGCCAATACCAGCCATTTCTTCCACAAGTGGATGCGTGACATGCGCGACACTCAGAGTCCCTTAGGTGGTTTCCCGGGAGTGGCTCCCCTGGCTCAGTATGGTGCCAGTTTGAACGACATGATGCGTCTCGGATGGGCCGATGCAGGTGTAATCGTACCCTGGACGATATGGAAGCAGTTTGACGACAAGGCTATCGTAGATGAGAACTGGGCATCCATGGAGAAATACATGAATCATGTCAACGATACCAAATATGACCACAAAGCTCTGGCTGCTGAGAATAACGACTATCAATGGGCTGACTGGCTCAGCTACGAACCCCTCGAATCTGCCAGTGGCGCATTCGATGGCCCAGATGGCAAACTGCCCGAGGCATACGACTACTGGAGCTATTTAGGCGCTTCCTATTGGGCTATCGATGCAGGTATGATGCGCGATATGGCAGCTGCTACAGGACGTGATGCAGCCAAGTACGAAACTATGGTAGCTGAGGCACGCGAATACCTGAAGACTACCTTCCTCAACGAGGACGGAACCTTCAAGACCGCCATCCTCAACACAATGCAGACACCTGCTCTCTTTGCTCTGAAGAACCATCTCGTAGAGGGAGAGGCACTCGAAGCTATGAAGACCCGCTTGCGTGAGAATTTCGCTCAGCACGACAACTGCCTGCAGACAGGATTCCTCGGTACTTCCATTCTGATGAATACGCTTACAGAAAACGGTATGGTAGATATTGCCTACGAACTCCTCTTCCAGCGCAAGAACCCCAGTTGGCTCTATTCCGTCGATAACGGAGCTACCACCATTTGGGAACGTTGGAATAGTTACATGGTAGAGAAAGGAATGGGCCCCAGCGGTATGAACAGTTTCAACCACTATGCTTACGGAGCTGTCTGCGAATGGATATGGAAGACCGTCTGTGGTATCTCCACCGATACTGCCGCTCCTGGTTTCAAGCACATCATCATGAAGCCCGTTCCCGACGAGCGCCTCGGTTTTGTCAATGCCTCCTTCACTTCCGCAGCTGGTCTTATCCAGAGCGAATGGAAGTACGAGGGTGAGGTTTGGGTATGGAAATTTACTATTCCCGAGGGCGCTACCGCCACAGTCACTCTGCCAGGCGAGACAGAGAGCAAGGACTACGAGGCAGGCACCTACACGATAGAGAAGTAATACCAATATCATACCACTTTGGGTGTTCGAGTTAATCTGATTCGAACACCCATTTTTTTTTTCGTAGCTACACAAAAGGAGGGGGGTATCTCCGTTCCTCTCTCATTGTATCTAGAGCAAATACCGGACAAATACCAGCCAAATACCAGCCAAATACCGAGCAAATACCGTAGATCGATAGTGGAAATACGTACACACTACGTACGATGCACGTACGATGGACGTAGGAAGATGGGAAAACGGAGGCAGGTGTATGTCAAGATATTTGCTTATTCACATTCCTTCGTTATCCCTTCGTAATCCGTTCGTAATTCCTTCTAATTGAGAAATTAGGCTTTTGTCAGTATTTTTCTATGCTATCACAACAAATCCAATTTTCAGAATACACTTTTTCCGTAGTGTAGCGTCATGCTACGCTGAATAATGAGGTGTCGTCACGATACAATATGGATGTTTCAGACCTTTTCTCGCTGATTTTAATTGAAATATTCAAAAATCTGACGAGAACTGAGTGGTTATTGAAGTAAAATAAGTATCTTCGCAGAAGAATATCGGCAAATAGTCTGCAACGGTCCTCAACCAGATTGACTACAAAGGATATCTGATACCCTACGAGCCAGTACATAAGTGGCTTACTGCAAAGCTAATAAAAAGTCTGAAAACAATGAATATCAACAAAATTTGTGTGGCTGTGGCGCTTGCCATGACTCTGAGTTGTACCCGTGCTCCTGAGGCTGCGGTGGGTGTACGTACCGAGGCGTTGGATGATGCTTCCTGGGGACAATCGGAATGGATATCCGTGGTAGATGCTCCTGTGGTGAGGGGAAGCGTTAGCGTAGAGACACGGGCAGCCGATGGTGCCAGTTGGTTTGCCACTACCCTGAAAAACGAACAGAAAGTGACCTCTGCCAAATGGATGGCTACAGGTCTTGGCGTATTTGACCTCTACGTGAATGGTCATCTGGTGGGAAATGAGATCTTGAAACCTGGCTTCACGCATTACAAGAAGACGCGTCTGTCCTTTACATACGATATAACGGAGGCTTTTTCCACCAAGGCAGGGGCAGAGAATGTGCTGGCCGCACAGGTGACTCCAGGATGGTGGGCCGACAAGATTGTGACGGCCTATTCCGATGATGGAATGATTGGTAAGAAATGCGCTTTCCGAGGTGTGCTGGAACTGACATACGCAGATGGTACCAAGGAACTCTTTGGAACAAATACGACAGATTGGAAAGCGGGTATTGCCGGTCCTGTGACACATGCTGCCATTTTCGATGGTGAAGAGTACGATGCACGCTTGCAACCTGGGTATGCCTGCATGGATAGTCTCTCGACGCCTGAGGTGAATACCGAGTTTTCAGGAGAAATCGTGCCGAGTGATGGTGGCGAGGTGTACAGACGTTATGACCTGGCCATGAATCCTATGAAGGCATACGTGTGGACGGATGTGGAGGGTGCTACGGAGGAATCCTATGGCAAGGTGGTCATCGACCAAGAGTTTACGGCAGGCGAACAGATGGTGCTTCATCCCGGACAAACGCTCGTAGTGGATTTCGGGCAGAACTGTGCCGCTGTACCTTCGTTCTTGTTCAGGGCTGAGGAAGGTACGCAATTGACCTGTCTGCCTGCAGAACTGCTCAATGACGGAAACGGAGCCAAGAGCCGTGGTATGGACGGACCTGAGGGTAGTGTCCACCGCAAGAGCCTGCGTATCGGGGATACGGGTATGATACTGAAATACACTTTTGCACGGACAAGGGGTGACGTAGAATATACGCCACGACGTACTTTCTTTGGCTACAGAGCCTTGTCTATCACAGCTACGGGGGATGTCACTATCAAATCGGTAAAGAGTGTGCCTGTTACGTCTTTTACTCAAGAGATGGAGATAGGAAATCTGACCACGGGAAACGAGCAAGTGAACAGATTGTACCAGAACTCCCTGTGGAGCGCCCGTTCGAATTGCCTGTCGCTACTGACCGATTGTCCTCAGCGCAACGAGCGATTGGGATGGACAGGATCGCATGATCTGACGGAGACCACTACGTTTTTTGCACATACAGCCGATTTCTTCCGTAAGTGGACACGCGATATGCGTGACTCACAGAGCGAGACGGGTGCATACCCAGCCGTGGCACCCTTTGGACAGGCGGGTTCGGATCCTACGGATATGATGCGTGTCGGATGGTGTGATGCGGGTGTGACCGTGCCTTGGACAGTTTGGAAGCAGTTCGGATGTACGACCATCGTGGACGAGAACTGGGAGGCAATGGAGAAGTTCATGAACCACGTCAACGAGACAAAGTACGATCACACAGCCCTGAGTGCGGAAAACCGCAACTACCAGTTCGGGGATTGGCTGAGCTACGAACCATTGGAGAGTTGCAGTTGGGGCGCGTTCGACTCACAGGGGAATGCCTACCCCGAAACGTTGTTCTATTGGAATTTCCTGTGTGCTTCCTATTGGATGTCGGATGCAGCCAAGATGCGCGATATGGCAGTCGGTACGGGTCGTGATGTTGCCAAGTACGAGAAGATGGTGGAGGATGCGCGCGACTATCTACTTTCCAATTTCCTGAACGAGGACGGTACGTTCAAAGTGGAACTGCTCAATACGATGCAGACACCTGCCCTCTTTGCTCTGAAGAACAATCTGTTGGAGGGTGAAGCATTGGAGGCCATGAAGGCCCGCCTACGTGAGAACTTCGCCCGACACGACAACTGTCTGCAGACGGGTTTCCTGGGTACTGCCATCCTGTTGAACACGCTCACGGAAAATGGTATGGTGGATATCGCTTACGAACTCTTGTTCCAACACAAGAATCCCAGTTGGCTCTATATGGTGGATAATGGTGCTACCACCATCTGGGAACGCTGGGATAGTTATACGACAGATAGGGGTCTAGCTTCCAGCGGCATGAACAGTTTCAATCATTATGCCTTAGGTTACGTAGGCGAATGGATGTGGAAAACAATGTGCGGTATTGCCTCTGATCCTGTCAATCCTGGCTTCAGGCACATCATCATGAAACCCGTTCCAGACAAACGCCTTGGCTTCGTGAATGCCACGTACAACTCCGCGGCAGGTCCCATCCATAGCGAATGGAAGTACGAGGGCGACAAGTGGATCTGGAAATTCACCATCCCCAAGGGTGCTACCGCCACCGTGACTCTGCCTGGTGAAACGGAGAGCAAGGAGTATGAGGCAGGAAGCTATACAATAGAACAGTAATCAAAACAGAGCCTATGCAGTGGAACGACAATGAAAAGATTCTTACAGGTCTGGTGGCTTGGATTGCCCTGAGCGGATGCACCCACAGAAATGGTACTCCGATGGCCAAGGATGGGAAGCCTCTGAACATCCTGTATATCATGTGTGATGACCATTCGTACCAGACAATCAGCGCCTACGACCAACGGTTTATTCATACACCCAATATCGATAGGATAGGGAACGAGGGGGTGCGCTTTACCCAAAGCTTTGTCGC
Source organism: Prevotellaceae bacterium UBA1743 (assembly GCA_002314945.1). Lineage (GTDB taxonomy): Bacteria > Bacteroidota > Bacteroidia > Bacteroidales > Bacteroidaceae > Physcousia. The sequence continues at coordinate 62,090 of DCHV01000103.1, read as the reverse complement.
CAATTCGTTGAGCGGGCCAAGCCGTGCCTGTATGCTCACAGGGAAACATAGTCATGCCAATGGATTCACGGACAATACCACGACCTTTGATGGAAGTCAGCAGACGTTCCCCAAACTGCTCCAACAGGCAGGCTATGAGACGGCTATGATAGGCAAATGGCACTTGGTGAGCGAACCTACGGGTTTCGATTACTGGGATATTCTGGTGGGGCAGGGGATGTACTACAATCCCGACTTTATCTGTAATGGAAAGAAGGTGCAACGCGAGGGGTACGCCACCAATATCACTACGGATTTAGCTCTCGATTGGCTGGATAACAAACGCAATCCCGAGAAACCATTCTGTCTGCTACTCCATCACAAGGCACCTCATCGTACGTGGATGCCAGACAGTTGTGACCTCGACCTATTCAGCGACCAAGAATTCCCTCTACCCGACACGTTCTGGGATGACTATGAGAATCGTCCTGCCGCTGCTGCACAGGAGATGCACATCCTACAGGATATGGATTTGGTATATGACCTAAAACTGGCTGATCCAGAGAAGGAAATCCATAGTGGTTATCTGGAGAACTGGGGACGACAGATGTACACCGACCTGTTGCATCCCGACCAACGTGCGGCTTGGAATAAGCACTATGGGCCTGTGATAGAGGCGTTCAAGGATAGTTTCCTGCGTGAGCCTCTCGACGAACAGGCAGAAGAGATGTCTGCTGCAAATGGTAGGATGAAGGCTAATCCGAAACGGCTTGCCCAATGGAAATACAACCAATACATGCGCGACTATCTGCGTGTGATTACATCCATCGACCGCAACGTGGGACGTGTCCTCGACTATCTGGAAGCGCACGATCTGTTGGAGAATACGTTAGTGGTATATACGTCCGACCAAGGATTCTATATGGGTGAGCACGGATGGTTCGACAAACGATTCATGTACGAGGAATCGTTCCGTACCCCATTGCTGATGCGCCTCCCTGGAGGTAAGAAAGGCGATGTGGACCAACTGGTGCAGAATATCGACTATGCTCCCACTTTCCTGGAATTGGCTGGTGTTCCTATCCCCGAGGATATACAGGGCGAATCCCTGTTGCCGCTGATGAAGTCACATACCAACCGTCATGACCGCGAAGTGATAGGACATTGGCGAGATGGACTCTACTATCATTTCTACGAGTACCCTGCCGAACATGCCGTGAGACGTCACTATGGCGTGCGGGACAATCGCTACAAACTCATCCATTTCTATCAGGATATCGACAGTTGGGAACTCTATGACCTGGAGACAGATCCACAGGAATTACACAATATCTACGGCCATCCAGGTACCGAGGAAGTGACGGAACGTATGATGTCCCTGCTTCGTGATCTGGAAAAGGAATACGACGCACCCATAAAGGATTGATCGGACATATGTCTGGCGAAGGAAGAACGCTTACTTACTCCGAATTGCATCGGATGGCACGGCCGATGGACTTCAGTACGATGGTGAAGCCTGTAGGCTCCTCGTGCAACATGAGGTGTGCCTATTGCTACTATCTGGACAAAGCTTCTCTCTACGATGGGCAACAACCCGTGATGAGTGATTCTCTGCTGGAGTTGTATATACGGGAGTATATCGAGGCTGTGGATGCTGATACAGTCACCTTCTGCTGGCATGGTGGTGAACCTCTCCTGGCAGGCCTTCCTTTCTTCGAGCGTGCGATGCAGTTGCAGCAACGCTATAGAAATGGGAAGGAGATACACAATACGCTACAAACCAATGGCCTGCTGGTAGATGAATACTGGTGCCAGTTCTTCCGCGAACATCGGTTTTTGGTAGGCCTTTCGTTGGATGGCCCTGCTGAACTGCATGATGTGTACCGTTGTGACAGAGGTGGACATCCCACACAGATACGTGTACTTCGTGCAGCAGAACAAATGATACAGGCAAAGGTGGATTTCAATATCCTTTGTACCGTGAATGCACATTCGGCAAAACAGGGTACACAGGTGTATAGCTATCTGCGTGAGATAAGCCCATTCCTTCAGTTTCTGCCCGTAGTGGAATATACAGACGGCATGGGACACATTGTTCCTCCTGGCACGTCTGGAGCATATCCCACCCCGTATTCGGTAGGAGGAGAGGGATTCGGACAATTCCTATGTGATGTGTATGATACGTGGGTGCATGGCGATGTGGGGCGTATCTATGTGCAACTCTTCGACAATACATTGGCAGGGTGGTGTGGTATCCCCTCCACGCTATGTACGCTGTGCGAGACCTGTGGCGACACGCTCACGGTGGAGCATAACGGGGATGTCTATCTGTGCGACCACTACGTCTATACCTCTCATCTTTTAGGTAATATCAGACGGACACCTCTGGCGGAATTGGCACGGCACCCCCAGCGATTTGCCTTTGCATCGGCCAAGTGTACAGAACTGTCTCCAGCGTGCCGTCGCTGCCAGTGGCTACACCTATGTCACGGAGAATGCCCCCAACATCGTTTTGCCGACAAGGGATTGAATACCCTCTGTGAGGGATACAAGCGTTTCTTTGCGCATACAGCCTCGGATATGCAGACGATGAAATCGCTTCTCGAACGTGGTCTTCCTCCGAGTCGTATCAACAGAGTGTGAGATAGTTTTTTGTCCATACGTTTGTTTGTTTCCTATTTTTTCTCTAATTTCGCAACCAAATGTAGGATAGGAATACGCATGTGTTCCTCTAAAATTGTATGAATATGTCAAAATTGAAACCAACAGAACTGGCTCGAATGATAGATATCAGCGCAGTTCGTGCCGAATCCACATTGGCCGAGGTCAATCAGATAGTAGAAGCAGCCAAGGAACACAATTTCATCTGTGTGTTCTCTATGCCCTCCATGTTGCCGTATGTGTTCTCTGGACTTCAGGGTACTGACAGCGTTGGAATAGGTGGTATTGTAGGCTTTCCTTCGGGAGGTGATACTACCGAGAGCAAGGTGTGGCAGGCCCGTGACTTGAAAGAACGGGGATGTAACGAGATAGACATGGTGATGAATGTTGGCAAACTGAAATCTGGCCTATACGAGGATGTAGTAGA
>DCHV01000103.1:0-58849 GCA_002314945.1 Prevotellaceae bacterium UBA1743 | reverse complement strand
GAAATAATCAAACGCACGGTGGGTGACCGAATCAAATTGAAAGTGGCGGGAGGAGTACGTTCCTTGGCTACTCTTGAGGCAATGTATGATGCTGGCGTATCGCGTTTCGGTATTGGTTATAAATCAGCCCTGCAGATTATGCAGGAATGTATGTATAGGGAACAGAATGGCTGACATTGTCATCGCATACGATTTGGGTACAGGTGGAATAAAGTCGTCCGCTGTATCTGTACAAGGTACTATCATCAGTTCTACTTTTGTAGCTTATGATACCTATTATCAGACAGGTGGCATACAGGAACAGGCACCCGAGGATTGGTGGAACGCTCTGGTGGAATCTACACGCAGATTGCTTCAGTCGGAAGGAGTCTTTGCCGAGGATATTCGTGCAGTAGCCATTTCGGGACATAGCCTGGGCGTTGTACCACTCAGTACAGATGGTCGTCTGCTGCGCGAGAAGACTCCTATATGGTCGGATATGCGTGCTGTGGAAGAGGCTGATGCTTTTTTTGCCAAAGTAGATTACCGCTCGTGGTACGAGGAGACAGGAAATGGTTTTCCTGCGGCTTGCTACACGCTGTTCAAGATTCTCTGGTACAAACGCCATGAGCCGGAGATGTATCGGCAGATAGACAAGGTGATAGGTACCAAGGATTATTGCAACTACCGTCTCACGGGACGTGTATGTACCGACTACTCCTATGCCTCGGGATGTGGTGCCTTTTCGTTGCATACATGGAAGTATCGCGAGGATTATATGCAAGCCGCAGAGATCTCACCTTGCATCTTCCCCGAGATAATCAGGTCGGACGAGGTGGTGGGCGAGATTACACCACAGGCATCTGCCGAAACAGGGCTTCCTCTGGGCGTAAAGGTGGTTTGCGGTGGAGTGGATAATTCCTGCATGGCATTAGGTGCGAAAGGAATAGCCAACGGAAGGGTTTATACGTCCTTAGGTTCCTCGGCGTGGATTGCTCTTGTGGCAAATCAACCTGTATTGGATATCAAGTACAAGCCCTACGTCTTTGCCCACGTATTGCCAGGGATGTATGCTTCTGCCTTGTGTATCTTCTCGGCTGGTACCAGTTTTCAGTGGGTGAGGAAAATGCTGTGTGCGGATCTGCTGGAGAAGGAAAGAGAAGGAAAACTTGATTCATATATAGAGATTGATAAGGAGGTGCTCTTGTCGAAACCTGGAGCGAATGGAGTACTGTTCAACCCCAGTCTGGCAGGCGGTTCTATGATGGAACCTACTCCCAATATGACAGGAGCCTTTACAGGGCTCAAACTGGAGCATACTCGGGGGGACCTGTTGCGTGCTACGCGAGAGGGTATTGCCATGAATCTACGTATCGCCCTCAACCTCCTGCGCAACTACAATCACGACATGGAGCGTATGCTGATAGTAGGTGGGGGTGCCAAGAGCCCTGTATGGATGCAAATCTTTGCCGATATCTACGACCTCCCAGTCGAGAAAACCAATATCGATCAGGAGGCTGCCAGCCTGGGTGCAGCAGCCCTTGCCCTGAATGGTATAGGTTTGTGGCAGGGATATGAACAGATAGATCATCTCCACAGGATAGAACATACGTATCTGCCCGAGGAGGAAAATCGGACTGTGTGTGGAGAAATCCAGCAACGATTCGAGGTCTTGGTAAATAGTATAGCGAATATGAATAAATAATATAAATTCAATGTGTTATGAATAATTTTGAGTATTACAATCCTGTGCGAATCCTGTTCGGCGCAGGTGAACTGAAGAGAGTGGGCGAGGAAGCTAAGAAATTGGGCAGTAAGGCCTGTATTGTTTCCTACAAAGACCTGACTTTCCTGCAAAGTCTGATGGAGAAGATAGAGGGGCTGTTGCGTGAGGCCGGACTTGAGGTATTCCCCTTCTACGAGGTAGAACAGAATCCTGAAATAAAGACTGTTACACGTGGTGTGGAGTTTTGCAAAACCAGTGGCGTAGATCTCGTGATTGGTGTAGGCGGTGGTAGTGCAATGGATGCTGCCAAGGCGATTGCTGCAGGTATCCACTACGAAGGCGACCTGTGGAACATGGTATTCAGCCGCCACGACAATGTGAAGGCCGTACCTCCCACTACTACGCTACCTACATTGATGGTTCCTACCTTGCCCGCTACCGGTAGCGAGATGAACAACTGTGCTGTGGTGAGCAACTGCGACCTGAAGGAGAAATCCTACATCTGGAGCCCTTGCCTCTATCCCAAGACATCCATCATAGATCCTGAACTGACTCTGACGTTGCCTCCCTACCAGACTGCATGTGCAGCAGCTGATACAATCTCCCATGTGTTGGAAATCTATCTGAATGGTGAGGAGGATAGCGACGTACAGCACTATTTCCAGGAAGGTGTGATGCGTACCGTTATCGACAATGTAGGCAAGGTGCTGGAGAATCCTTCCGATATCTCTGCACGCGCTCATCTGCAATGGGCTGCTACTTGCGGTATCAACGGCTGGGCTTCTCCTGGTGATGCATGGACGCCTATTCATCAGGTAGGTCACGTGCTCACCTCGCGTCATAGGGTACAGCATGGTGCCTCCTTGGCCATCCTGATGCCCGCCTGGATGCAATATATGTACTCACGCAGACCGCAACAGTATTTCCGCTTTGCCAAGAACGTCATGCAGGTCAATGTGGAAGGTAAGACGCAGGAGGAAGTCATCCTGGAAGGTATCGCCAAGTTCAAGGCTTTCCTGAGCGATATCAAGGTGCCTCTCACTCTTCGCGAGGAGAATATCACCCAGGATGATCTGCAAGCTATTGTGGATGGCGTGGTGAAGGTCAGCTTCGGCAATGATGGTATGTTGAAGTGCAATCCTCCTGTAAGCCGCGAGGATGTCATGGAGGTGCTGAAAATTGCATTCTGAAAATAAATCACAAACCGATTAATATACAGAAGTATGGAAACAAAAGACAAAGTATTGGCTACAATGAAGGAGGCAGGTGAGCCTCTCAACGCAGGTAAGATTGCAGAACTCTCAGGGCTTGACCGCAAGGAGGTGGATAAGGCCATGAAAGAGTTGAAGGAAGCAGGCGCAATCGTCTCTCCCGTTCGCTGCAAATGGGCACCTGCCGAGTAGGTCATGTCATTCCCTGAAATACACTCATGCAATGGGATGATGGATTTCATCCGCGAGGTGGGATTCCTTCCTCTCCTGGATAGTGGTATAGGTGGTTACTCTGCCGAGGATATCGTGGATGAAGAATGCAGATATTCCACTCATCCTGAGGAAGGCTTCGTATGGCCTCTCTGGCAATGGAAAGGCCAGATAGTCAACGAAATGCCTTGTGTGTATGGGAAATTCTTTCGCAAGAAGGCGGGTTTCATCAGCATGGACTGGTGGCCCGACTTCTGCAATTATAGAAGAAGCAAATTCCCACGTCCTGATGCAGATTCCATCGAAGGTGTCATTCTCGATACCCTTCGCACAAACGGTAGCCTTATCACACGCGATTTGAGGAATGCGTGCGGCTTCTGCGGGCAGGGTATGAGGAGCAAGTTTGATGGGTATGTCACTCGTCTGGAGATGGGTACTTACATTGTGACGCAGGATTTCGTTTATCCTCGCGACAAACACAACAGGGAATACGGGTGGGGATGGAGTCTGCTTACTGCTCCGGAAGACCTTTACGGAGGGGAAATATGCAGGTGTGAGAGGACACCACAAGCGTCCTTCCGCAGAATCTGCGAACACCTCAGAACAATACTACCAGAGGCGACTGAAAAACAGATAACGAACCTTATCGGATAAGGTAGGTTCTATATATATCGGCTTAGATACGGGTGGAATCTATTCTATCACAGCAACAAAACCGCCTGCATTGGAAAGTTTGACGGTCAAGGGCTTTGAAGGATTCAGCTTTACGGTTTTCTTGTCAAGGTGGGTGGCATGGATATTGGCGTCCTTTGCATCACGCCAACATGTCATGGTATGGGTGCCTGCTCCGAGGAATGACAAGTCGAGGGTGACGGACTTGGCCTTGTTGTTGTTCAGTACGCCTATGTACCATTTGTTGCCATTCTTCCGAGCTATTGCGACATAATCCTCTGGTGCTCCACCCAAGAACTTTGTGTCATCCCATACAGTTGGCACCATGCTGACAAAATCTGCTCCTGGCTGTCTGAGTACATGGTCAGGATGGTCACAGAAGACAGTCAGAGGACTCTCATAGACTACGAACTTTGCCAACTCGGCAGCACGTGTATTGCTGACAAGAGTAGGACACTGGGCTTTAAATTCCTCTTGTGTCACATTGAGGAAACCACCAGGGGTATAGTCCATGGGACCTGCCAACATACGTGTGAAAGCAAGTGTGACGTTATGATCGGCTGACATCGCATTGTCTCCCTTGTAGTTCTCGCTACCCTTGACACCCTCGCGTGTCAGGAGGTGGGGATAGGTGCGTTCAATACCGTCTGGCTTGTATGCGCCGTGGAAATCGAGCATAAGATGATTGTCGGCTGTAGCCTTGATAATCTTGTGATACCAGTTGACCATCTCCTGATCGTCCCTGTCCATAAAGTCAATCTTTACACCCACGGCTCCCCACTTGGCAAACAGTTTGAATGCCTCCTTGTACTGGTCGTTGCGGTTAATGTCCTCCTGTCTGAGCCATAGCCATATTTTCACGTTTTTCTCCTTGGCATACCTGAAGATGGCAGGCATGTCCAACTGTTCTGCCGGTCGTGTTATGACGGCTTCCGGGGCGCAGAAAGCGCCGTACCAGGTCCAGTCGATGAGCATGTAGGGCCATCCCATCTGGGATGCAAAGTCGATGTACTGCATGATGACAGGCTGCTCCATCTTGATGTCGCCACTCCACCAGTTGTCCCATGCACACATGCCTGGCTTTATCCATGATGTTTCCGCAATGGCACAAGGGGGATTGAGCGACTGGATTATCTCTGATTCAATGAACTTGCCGGGATTGTCGCCAATCATCACTACTCGCCATGAGGTGTTCATCTCTTCCGAGAATCTATCTTTTACACCATCGTTTGGTTCACCTGGTAAAGGTGGGAGAAGAGTGGTGAGCAACTGTTGACCTTCGCCTGAGCTACCTCCCTGACCAAGATAGAAGGCAGGATAATCCTTCAGGTCGGCCTCTGATATGGCGAGATAGGTGTTGTCGTTCTCTTTGATAAGGCCGGGCAGACCGACATGCTCGTCTGGCTCGATATCGGTTACGGGTGTTTTCTCAAAGTTTCCTTCCTGTGACGAGTGCCAACCATTGGCGTAATAGTAGTGCTGGGGAATCCAAATGCTCGAACCCTCAGGCACGCGATATCCAGTCAATTCCTTTGTTATTGACCTGTTTCCTATTATGCCATTGCCATAGAGGGTATATCTGAAAGCTATGCCGTCGTTCATTGCCCGGAAGGTAACGTCCATGCGGCGCATCTCGCCACCTTTTTCTTGCAGGTATATCTTCAACTCGTTGTAAGGTACTACGATATGCGCATGTTTGTTCTTTACCACCGGAGTCCACTCTTCCTTCCCGCTGATGACGGAAGGATTGTTGTTCACCTTCAGGTTTTCACCCATGTTTTGCTCGCCCTTGAACTCAAATCCCATAGGAGATGATGCTATGACTTCCTTGTCTTTGTACTTTACTGCATAGTTCAAGGCATCACCATTGTTGATAGTTACAGTTATCTGTTTGTCTGGAGATGAAAGGGTGTACAGCTGAGCATTTGCAGCAATTGTAGTCGATAATAATACGACTAATGAAACGGATTTCCGAATGCTATTCATAGGTGTCTTTACTATTTTAGTCCTTGGCAAAGGTATCAATAAAATCTGAATAGCCCACACTATTTGGCGAAATTATTGACTTCTCATTGACATAGTGGCACACCTTTCCCCATGTGACCCTCCTCTCTCGGCTATCTTTTTATGCTTTCAGCCAAGTATAAATGTGTGCGCAAATTAAACTGTGTTTCTGTGTTACTGTGATACTGTGTCTGCACCTTGTGATTGTCTGATGACAAATGACTGCCCGGCAACGTAGAAGTGATTCCTCCGTGTCTTGTGTTGGATGAATATTCAAAAAAACTATTAGAATTGACTGAATAATCAAGGAAAGTAGTAACTTTGCCGACAGAAGTCGGCCAAGAGGTGCTTTAATCAAAAGATATATGGGTACATACATAAACAAAGGCAATCGAGCTTTCCGGGACATAGTGAACAGCGAGTATGTTGACAAGACATCACTTGTTCCGCAGATCAACGCAACGCTCAATACCGAACGCCGCTATAGTTGTGTGACTCGCTGTCGCCGCTTCGGCAAGTCTATGGCGGCAAAGATGCTATGTGCCTATTATGACCGGTCGTGCGACTCGAGCGAATTGTTTGCTGGGTTGAAGGCTGAGGAGGATGCATCGGATATTTATGGAAAGATTTACATAATAGTAATATAATGAAGAATATCAAATTGTTGTTTTTTAGTACTATATGCATATATAGCTGTACTACAGAACCGAATATTGAGTCCTATATAGAGGAGATTCGCGAAATAAATGCTACACATCCCACTGAAGAGGTAGTAATCAGAATCCCCGCGGGAGAATACAAATTGGATCATGCCATTGTGCTGGACAGCATAGAAAACTTGACGATAGAAGGTGAGCCCCAAGCTGCTACGATTCTGACAGGAGCGAAAGAAATAAAGCACTGGAAGAAAGACACGGAACGCGAGGGGGTACTCGTAGCTGATGTCTCCGATATATGCAACTTAGGTGTCGCAGGGGGTAGCCCAGACCGCATTGATTTGTATTGCGATGGTAAGCGGCAAACACTCGCACGATGGCCGAACGCAGGTTTCACCCACGCAGGAACAGCCATAGGCGCTACTACACTACCCGAAACATGGATCAGTAAACATGGAACAAAGGAAGGGGTATTTGAATATATCGACTCTCGTATCAACCAGTGGGAGAAAGAGAAGGATGTCTTCCTGCACGGTTACTGGTATTGGGATTGGGCAGAAGAAAGTCAACATTTGGGACAGTTGGACACAATAAAACACGTGATTTCAGTGAAGGAACCTTATCACAAGTATGGCTATCGCGATGAATTGCGTTTTTATGGATACAATCTGCTATGTGAACTGGATTCAGTAAGCGAATACTACATCGACAGAGAAACAAAGAAAATCTACTGGAAACCCTGCGACGGATACCTTCCAAAGGAAAGCCGTACTACGCTGTCGGTATTTGGCGAACCTGTGGCCCTGACATTGCGTAACTGCAAACATGTAACTCTGAGAAACATCACACTAAACGGAGTGCGTTGCAAAGGATTGCAAGTGGAAGGTGGAGAGGATGTCACTATCGAGAATTGCCGCTTCACAGCCATAGGCGATGATGCCATTGTACTGGATAATGGGTGGCGCCATCGTATCACAGGTTGCCTGTTATCGGAACTGGCACAAGGAGGTATTACAGCCAAGGGTGGTAACAGAAAGACACTCGAACCTTCTGGATTCGTGATTTCGGACAACGTGGTGGAAAATTTCTCTCTCTACAAACGCACGTATGCTCCTGCCATCTTGTTTCATGGGGCAGGCATCGACATCACACACAACCGCTTCCAGGGTTCTTCCTCATCGGCTATGCGACTGGAAGGTAATGATATCAACGTAGAATATAACCAATGTTTCGACCTGGTACGCGAGAGCGACGATCAAGGCGGTATAGATTCTTTCTTTGATTTCTCGTACCGACGCATCAATGTACGACACAACCATTGGCGCAATATCGTAGGTGGTTCGTTTGCTGGTGCTGCAGGAGTCCGTTTCGACGATGTCATATCGGGACACTATGTAGTGGGAAACGTCTTTGAAAACTGTGGTGGCGGTCTGTTCGGTGCAGTACAAATCAACGGTGGAAAAGATAACACCATCGATGGCAATGTGTTCTACAACTGCCAGGCAGCTGCAAGTTGCACTGTATGGAGCGAAGAAGGATGGGAAAAAAACTTCAATAATGATGGTCACAAAAAACGTTTGGAGGATGTGGGATGGCCCAATGCAATCTACATGGAGAAGTATCCGGAATTACGTGAACCGCACGCTTCTTCAATATGCCGCAACTATCTAACCAACAACATTGTAGTGAATGCAAAAAAACTGGCTATGATGGGTGAAGATCATTTTGTATGTGAGAACAACACACAATTACAAACGTCGGACAAGTCCCTCGACTACTTCCTGAATCCTGATGTGTTGTCTTCATACGGTATCCCTGCCATCCCCTTTGACGAGATAGGCCCACGGAATGAAATCTATTCATTCGGTCAGTAATATGTCGTATGGGCAAAACTAACTGTGTAACTGTGATTCTGTGTCCGCTTTTGTGATTTTGCATATTTCTGTTATTGAGGTAGTTAATCTATATCTATAAATCAAGCAGACACAGTTACACAGTATCACAGTTAGTTTTGCGCACACATACACTCTCCTCGACTCTCGTTTTTTGACGCTCAATTATAGACACAGTTGTCACAGTTTCGTGTCGGTTGTTTTGTGTGCTTAGCAACTGTAAAAGAGAATCTATATTATATATTTATATATAAATATATAATATAGAATTTGGTGTCCATCTTTTTTCAGGGGTCGAAGTGTGTGCGCAAAACTAACTGTGATACTGTTACTGTGATAGTTTGACCCTCGACTCTTGACTTACGCCCCATGACTCTTGACTAAAAGTGAAAAGATGTTAAAAAATGACGGTGGGGGTCAATTTTTGGCACCCCTCCGTGTATAGGGTGATGGAAGGCACTTGTTTCCTTCTCTTCTCTCCATAAAGAATCCTGACATATCGAGGCGCGCACGATAGAAAGGGATTTAGTAGGGATTAGGAAGGGATATAGTACCCCTCTGAGAGAGAAAATATTTACAAGTTCTAAACACACACACACACATCATGACCAGCGAAAACAAGAACAAATGGAGCATCATTATCAATAATCTCTACGGCTTGACACCAGAGGAGATTGCCATTGTTGAGGGAACATCGTTGAATTTTCATTGAGAATTGTCATAAAAAACTACAAAATCGCCTGATATTTGAGTAACAGTTGTATCTTTGCCGATAAAAGCAACCTATTCGTATGAAAAATATATTTGTCAACATTCTTCTTGCAACCTGTTTCTCCACAATCTGCCAAGCACAGAATCCTCCAATCACACCTGCCTGGGCTTTCGGTCACATCGTTTGGGAGGATAACATCAACACGACTGAAGGGGCAGAGAAAGTGGTGTCAGGTTATCTGGAAAGAGGCATCCCAGTAGATGGTGTCATCATTGACAGTCCCTGGAGTACCGGTTATTGCGATTTCGTGTGGGACAGTGCCAGATATTCTAATCCGGAGAAGATGATAAGATGGTTTGCAGACAGAGGGGTCAAGGTCATCCTGTGGACAACCGGCAACGTCAACGAGACTTCTTCTGACGCTCCTGCTCAGAAATGCAGGACATACGATGAGATGAAAGAATTGGGTTATGGCGTCAACAACAGTACTCCCTACAAATGGTGGAAAGGGTCTGGTATGCACCTCGACTTCACCAATCCGGATGCTGTCCAATGGTGGTACAAACAGATGGACGAAGTGTTTGTCGATGGCGTGTATGGATGGAAGGTGGATCAGGGAGAAAACACGCTGGGTCTCGAAGTTGAAACTTCGGTTGGGACAATCGGCAAGAAGGAATTTGCGAAATACTATTACGACAGGATGTTTGAGTATGCAGTAAGCCGCAAGGCTGAAGGAATCACTATTGCAAGACCATATTCCCACCAGGGTGGTTTTGCCGCTTCTGTCTCGAAATTGAACCTCGGCTGGTGCGGCGATTTCCATGGCGACTGGACTGGCATGAAAGAACAGGTTTACAACGTCTATCGCTCATCGCAGGCCGGATATTCCTCGATAGCCACAGAAATCGGTGGTTTTCAAGGTCCAGGTTCCACGGGTGAACAGCTGATACGCTATGCGCAATTCGGAGCAATGACTGCATGTATGATAAACGGCGGCACCAATGGTGCATTCACATCTCACCTTCCCTGGTACCATGGGGAGAAAGAGACTGAGGCGTATGCCTTCTGTGTTGGCCTGCACGAACAGTTGAGACCTTACCTCTTTTCTACCGTAGTAGATGTACACTTGAGCGGTGGATCACTCATGAAGGAGTGCAATTTCGATGAAGAAAGCCATAAGGTGGGACGAAACATTTTCACGAAAGCAATCACGTCTGACGGAGGAACTGCTAACTACCATCTACCATCTGACGGTGAATGGGTTGACTTCTGGACAGGGAAGAATTTTCTCCCTGGCTCATACATGGAGGAGACCTATGAACTTGACCGGTTCCCTCTCTTCTTTCGGAAAGGTTCTATTACCCCATTGTCGATTACGAATGGCTGTACCGCCATCGGAAACGAGAGCATGGCTGGTTCGGTAATCCTGCTTGTTTTCCCCAACGGAAAGACCAACCAATTGCTTCATCTCCCAGATGGGGATGGTATTGAATACAGCGACTGCCTTGTCAGCTACGATGAAAAGACACGTGTTATCTCTATCCAATCTGACAAGACCCGCGATTACACAGTCATCATCAAGGGTGGGAAAAAAGATAGAACGGTTTTGCTCAGCGGGAATGAAATTTCCAGAAAAGTGTAAACCTATACCAGTAGAAGACATCGATTCTCAAAGCTATTTCCGGACGCGGAAATTACGAAGGGCTACCGAAGGGTTACCGAACACATCGCCCTTGGCTTCTCCGATAGGCTATGAGGCATAGTGCCAACAGTGCTGCATATACAATTGCGATTGCATACAATTGCGTGGGGGCATCGCCACTGCCATACGAGTGCATCCCGCTGAAGAAGAAGTTGACCCCAAGGTACGTCATCAGTACACTGCTGAAGCCTACCACCGACATTGCGCTGAGTGCATACGGGGTGTTGAACCGAGGGATAAAGCGCACATGAATGATGGCTACATAGATAAGAATCGTGATGAGTGCCCAGGTTTCCTTAGGATCCCATCCCCAATAACGGCCCCAGGCTTCGTTGGCCCATACAGCTCCCAAGAAGGTGCCGGCTGTCATCAGGCACAGACCGAGGAGGAGGGTTATCTCGTTGATGATTGCTGTTTTATGGATTTGCTTCCTGATGATTTCCGAGGGATGAGTGTACATCATGAGTATGAGATTGGTCAGCCCGAGCAAGAAACCGATGGCAAAGAACCCATATCCGCACATAATGACTGCCACATGAATCATGAGCCAATAGGATTGCAGCACAGGTACCAGTGGCGTGATGACAGGGTCCATCCAATTCATTTCACTCACCATGATGAGGATTCCTGCAAAGATGGAACCTACGGCCAGGGTGATGCGTGAGTGGCGGATGAAAAGGAGGCTGCAAGCAAGGGTGCACCAGGCTGCATAGACCATAGACTCGTAGGCATTGCTCCATGGTGCCTGTCCGCTGATGTACCAACGTACAGTCAAACCTGCTGTATGCGCGCAGAAGGAGAGGATGATGATTCCTGTCAGGAGACGGCTTATATGGATGAAACGTTGCGACCTGTCCCTGCCCAACTGAAGGCATAGAAAGAGCAGTAGTAATACACCACACGAGAGATTCACTACTGCCGTACAGAAGAATGGTTTTACTCTGTTGTACAAAAGTTCCAGACGTGTCTGTGTGGGAGAGGGGAGTGGACAGGCGGTCTGTTTCTGCTGGTAGATGCTTATCATGTGAATGATTTCCTGGCTGGGCTCTGTGAAGTACCAGGGCATGATATGACTGACAAACAGGGAGTCTTCACCGGAGAAGACGGATAGGTCGTCGCCTGGAGAATACCATTTCTGCATAGGGTCCCCGGGGAGGGGGAAGAGAGGGAGTATCTGCCCTTGCTCGATGGAGAGCAGAATGTTCATCTTCTCATCCAACTTCAGCAAATCTTTCTGTCGTTTGTTCTGTTGGTTGGAAGGCGTGTTGTATATCGTAGAGATTTCTTCCGCCAATCGGTAGTTTCCTTCCTCGTCCAGCAGATCGTTGAAAGACAAGTATTTCCCCTTCTTTCCAAGGCTCTCCTGTATTTCCTTGTTGCCCTGATAGATAATAGGTCTGTCGTTCCAGTACTCGGGTTTGCTCATCAGCTGGAGCACAAATTCTATAGCATCCTTTTCCTCCACCCGTTCCTTGTGGTGAATCTTGCGTGCTATAGAACGGCAATAGGTGTCCATTGGTTCTATTCGCCCATTGGGGTTCTGTACCTGTATCTCCTTCCATATTGGGTTGGCATGTGCCGAGGATAGAGACAGACACAGGAAGAGGCACCCTACCCGGAGTTGTCTTGTCAGGTGGCGTAGCCGTGATGTCTTCTGGAAGGGGAGCGCCAGGATTCCTGCCATCAGCAGGAGATAGCCAAAATAGGTGGCAGGCATTCCTATAGGGTCGTGGCTGACGGTGAGGATGGTGCCAGCCTCGTCCTGGTCGTAAGCTGTCTGGAAGAGCCGATATCCCTGTATGGTGATGACCTTGTTCATGCTGACCTCCATCCTGGCAGGGGCATCCTCGGCATAGATGGTGAGAATACTCTTGTAGGAACGAGGACTGTGAGATCCGGCATAGCGTGTCAACTGGAAGTCCTCCAGCAGTACCTCGAAGGGAAGTCTGACTGCGATTCCCTTGTTGGTGAGGATTTCATCCGTCTGTTCTCCTTCCCTCAGATGAAGTACTCCTTCGATACTGGTAAAATGGCTCAGGAATGCTCCAGAGAGGATGAAGATGAAAGATGCGTGTATCAGATAGTACGCGAATTTCTTTCCTATCGTATCTCTCCTGCGTATGGCAATGAGAATCCAGTTGAGAAGCATCAGCATCCACCAGATGCCCACAAGCGGATGGTAGTAGATACGTGTAGCGAACTCTGTCCCACCGTATTTCTCTACCACGGTGGCAATACCCAATGTGACACCATATACTATCATCAGGAATGCTGTCATCTGGAAGGATGACAGGATGGACAGTACATTTTGTCGAGTTGTTTTCATCTAAGAAGACAATACGTGGAAATCATACCGTATTTCTCATCCTGGAGTGTCCAATATACCTTGCCCGAAGCATCAAATTCAATCAATTGAGGTGATTGTGCATCAGTCTGGTGTCCCGACCAGTTGGCCAACAGGAAATGCCCGTTTTCCAGTTCGTTGAGTTCTGCGGCAAACTGAATCCTGCAGTTGGGCAGGTCGTCCTGTCCGAAATAGAAGATTTCCTCGCCCGATTCTCTGTTGATCATCTGTATGCCATGCGAGTCACCCAGGGGCAGAAGAAGATTTCCATCGCTTGTCTCGCGTACAGAGAATGCACCTCCTCGTAGAGAATAGGTCCTGATGGTGTTGCCTTCTTCGTCTATTTCATAGAGCATGGGTCTGCCCAAAACAGGAAGCAGGTAGTTGCCGTTTTTCGCTTTGCAGATCTGTCTGCATTGTGTATGGGGATTGTCATTGCCTATATCCTCTCTGACGGTGATTTCCTTTCTGGTATTTCCCTGTTTGTCCAGTTCTACAATTCGTGTGGGTGCTCCATTGACAGCAAGCAGGAAACCTCCATCGGATAGTACGGAAGCATGGTGTATTTCACATCCGTTAGGTGCAGGATAATTCCATAGCGTATCATGCTCCATAGTGATGAGCATAGCTCCTTTCTTGTAGGAAAAGAGGATGTTCCCGTCTGTTTCCTCCACGCTGTTGCATTCCACTCCGCTTGAGTAGGGCTCTATGCCATGCTGCCATATTATCTCACCACTTGCTTTGTCCATAATCATGATGGAGGTATTTACGGAACCTGACATAAGCAACTGCTCAGGCTTGTTCTTGCAAGAGATAAAGCCCAATGTGGCTATGAGGACAGAGAGGCTGATTGATTTCAATATCTTCTTCATATTCTATAGGGAATTGACATATTCTATGAGCGCATCTTTTTCCTCCTTGGAAATCTTCTTTCCCTCCAATCCATGCTTGTGGACAGAGAAGACCTCTTCCATCGTGGCTGCCCTTCCGTCGAAGAGATAGGGAGCGGTTCTCCATACTTCCCTCAGGGTCGGGGTGTCCCATCCTTTCTCGAATTCCACATCCTCTCCTATCCTATGCTTACACATGTCGGTAAAGTAGGGGCCGCTATGACAATAGTCACAATCATATTTCTTGAAGATGGCTTCTCCCTTCTTTGCTTTTTCGGACAGTTGTCCGTCTATCAGATAAGGACTTGGTACAGGTTTCAGCTGTTTCAAGTATTCATCCACGCAAACAGCAATATCCTCTGTCACTTCGTGAAACTGGATGTATTTGAAGCCAGCTCTGACAGCTCCTTCGGCATTCTCTCGTACTCCTGAAATCATACATGGAGCTGTGAGGTGGGCGTAGAGCATACTCTTGCAGTTCTTGGGGTTGCCAATACCATCGTTCAGCAGATCCCAATTCAGACCGTCGTTATGGCCATCCCCTGGATGACAACCGTTGCAACTCTGCCAGTTCTGGAAACAATAGGTTGCATCGTTGAAGTATTTCTCCCCCTTTTCCACCTGGCTTTCCATCCGATTATGAACCATTAGAGTAGTGGTTTTTTCTGTAGGTATCTGGATATTGACAATGTTGAGTGTGTCCGAGAAATAAGTGGGGATGTATGCTTGTTGCTCCTTCAAAACAAAAT
This sequence comes from Prevotellaceae bacterium UBA1743, assembly GCA_002314945.1. Taxonomy (GTDB): domain Bacteria; phylum Bacteroidota; class Bacteroidia; order Bacteroidales; family Bacteroidaceae; genus Physcousia. The sequence continues at coordinate 44,102 of DCHV01000103.1, read as the reverse complement.
TCCGAGGGCCATTTCCCACTAAAGGAATGCGCTGGCGTAATCCCACCAGGAACCTCAAGTCGTAGGCCAACGAACTTTTGTCCGGCACACCCTCGTATTTCTGTACGAACGCCTTGTAGTCGATAATGCTTATCTCGTGTGTCCCGCTATGGGTGGTGATGATTTTCTCTGGTGTGCATTGGATGTCCCATATTCCTGCTGCTCCCCTGTCAACCTCATCCAGCAGTATGGCACCTCCGAATTCCATAGTTTGCAGGTCTATGACGCTCATCGCGCTTGTGTTCATCCATCCCTGCTGCAGTTGGCTCGTAGGTACTTGGAATCGTCCTAAATTGTGTGTCACGAACGCGTATTTCCCATCGCTGCTGAGTGTCATACCGCGCAGGGAATTGCTTCCCGTGGCAAGAGTGATGTCCTTTACCTTCTGGAAATCAGAGGTCGAGATGACGGAAATAGCAGATGCAACATTCTCCTGATTGGCACGTCCTACTGGTAGAAAGTTGGCGACAAGCAGGTATTTTCCATCTTGTGTAAGAAGGGCGTTTTTGGGCTCTCGCAATACCTTTACTTCCCTCGTTACTTTCAGTGAGGAAAGGTCAATTTCCGATAGGGAGGTCTGAAATTGGTTGCAGACATATAGTTTCGTCTTCTCCGCGTTGAGAATCGGTGAACAGGCTCCTCGGCCAGTAGGGATGAATTGCTGGGCTGATTCCTGCTCAGGCTGTATCACGACCACACCACCTCTTGCTCCACCTGTAGTGGCGTAGATGATATTCCCATCGGTAGTAATACCGGTCGGTTCGTCCTCAGTCTCCCATTTCCGGAGGCGTTTTATCTCTCCTTGGGGTGTAAGAGAGTAGAGCGAAATATTCTGGGTGCCCTTTTCTGATGTCAGGAGAAACTCCTTATAGAGCGTCACCTCGTTGATGTGGAGGGGCGTGCCTTCAGTCAGGTCGTCTCCTGCAGCACTAAAACTCCATAGGGCTAATGCTAATGAAAGAATGATGCCGCTTGTGAATACGAACCGTCTCATGCCGTGTTATTGTTGGTCGGCATCATACATCTTGCCACCCTCGTTGATACAGGCATTCATAGCCTCGTTCTTTTTCAGTCGGTCGATGTATTTCGCCAGTTGTGCCTTGTGTCTCTCGCAGGGCACGAGTTTGCTCTCGATATCACCACGAGGAGTCTCTTTCAGACGTTTCTTTCCCTTCTCCAAGATGGATACAGCCTCTTGGAATTTCTCCTTGTCACCACGTATCTTATCCAGCATAGGACTGAGCTCAGGACGGTCGAATGCTACCTGAGCCTGCATGGAGCGATTGTGGTAGCGCAGGTCGCCCAGGTTGACACCTGTCAGTTCCGCCAGCCTGCTTATCTCTTCGAAAGTGATGGGGCATCTGCCAACCAAATCATTATCAAAAGCAGATTCATACACGGGATAGTAAACACCATTCAAGTCCATCCATGTATAGAGTATTTCCTTCTCCTTCTGACTTAGTTTTACGCCCTTGTGTCCTCCGTCTATGAGTTTCGTGAGCTTGCTTGCATGGCTACCCCAGGAGTATGCCTGTAGAATATTGGCTGGACCACCGCCAGGTAGGGAGACAAGCTTGTTGACATACAGATTGACGTAGGCAGCATTGAAGAAGGGGTTGAGGTCCTTAGCCAATACCAATTTCTCGCGGTTCTTCTCGTCAAAGTCGTGACACTTCACGCAATGCTTGTCCAGTACCGGTTGTACATGTTCCAAGAATGAGAATTTGAACGGCTCCTTGCCCATCCATTTGGTGAGTTCCATCGGTTTCTTGTTGAGGGCAATGGGACGTTTTGCCATAGGTGCGGGGATGCTGAGACGATCTTCGTGACATCCTACACAACCGTTGATTTCCCCAGGCATCAGCGATACACCACTACGCATGGATTGGATCATCTTCTTGTCCTTGTCCAAAAGCTGGAAATATACATGTTTGCCTGCAGGAACAATGAAACTGGCCGAACCATCCTCTTCAATGGGTACTTCGCCTAAGATACGCTTGTTCTCGAAACTGTGCCAGTTCATGGCAGGAGCATGTTCGCCCTGTCCGCTCCATCCTTGAGCCGTCCAGGAACGTTTCTCGGGTGACTCTACTACGCGAAGCCATTTGGCATCACCCTTCTTTACACCTTCCATGTGTGTGCCTTCATATACATTCTCTATATAGAATCGTCCTGTTGTATCCTTGAAGTTACGCATAAAGGGAATAGCCATCGGCTTTTCTCTCGCCTGTACAATCTGTGGGTCGTACAGACTCTTGTCACCTTCCAATACCAGTTCTTCCAGTCCATCCATGCTGATGAGGTATATACCTTGTTTGGAAGTTTCGATTTGCCAACCAGCTGGCTTGAACCAAATAGTACGTGATGAAAGGATGAAATTCCCGTCGATAGGATAGGGGTCTTCATACATATTGGATAACCATTTGAAGGTGTCGAGGTCGCCATTGCCCACAATGTTGATACTTTCTGCAGGCCATATCTTCACAACTGCTTCCCGGCCATCTACTCCCAGTTTTCGGTCGATAACTGCAAGGGCGCCCCATGGACGATCATGGCAAGATCCGAAAGTGCAGACAACAAGGTCGGTGCCTGGCATCTGACGTCCTTCCAATACGCCACCAGGGCAGGCTGTGTTGTTGCCGTAGTAGATAGAGTGCTTTGTTCCATCTGGATTGACTGTCCACAAAGCTTGTGCATCACCGAAGTTTCTATCCACATATTCCCAACGGTCGTACATGATACGTCCATCGCTCAGCAGGGAGGAGTGTCCCTCGAAGAGTGTGCTCACACCTATCTGGGTAATGTTGCTGCCATCCTCGTTCATACGGAACAGGTTGCCCATGATGTGACGGTTGCACATACAATATTTGGGCTGACGGGTAGAGGTGAAGACAATACCACCATCGGGTAGGTACAGAGGGTCGATATCCGATACCCCAGGAGCAGATGTCAGTTGGCGAAGTCCTGTGCCATCTACATTTATTTCGTATATGTGGTAGGAGTCCTCCAAATTCTTGCGCATGGAGAAGATAACTTTCTTCCCATCAAATGATAGCTCGGGGTCGCGAGCTACACCATCCAGTGTCTCTACCAGTGTCTTCGTGGTACGGCTATCTACATCATAGATACGCATTGCGCCACCTGGGGAGAAACTGTTCTGGTTGATTTCCCCATATTGGAACAGGGTGGCTGTATTGTGATGGTCGGGTGCATACTGGTCACGCTCGATGTAGAGTATCTGTTTGCCGGACAATACACTTTTGGCCTTCTCAGTCAGGGCAATAGGCTTCTTGGGCAGTTGTGCCTGCATCGTGGTACTTGTCAGGGTTGCGCATACAGTGGCAATCAGTAGGACGAATGATTTGGAAGTTTTCATACACAAAATGATTATTTTGCTGCAAAGATAATAAAATAATTTTGAAAAGAAAGGTGATAGCATGGACAAAATACATTTCAAAGATTGCTTCCGAATCAGAATGTATCCTTTTTTTACTTCTAAAAGGGTGCGTAATCCTTTCGCAATTCCTTCGTTATTCCTTTGTTATCCGTTCGTAATTCCTTCCTAACGTATTTTTGTTATCAAATGTCAGTTTTTTTCTTCGTTATCTTGGGCTGATTTCTTATTGATAGACTTGTTCAATTTCCACGACATACACATCGTGAAGCATTCCGCCGGGCTTGTCGGTGTACCATTTCTCCAAGATAGTCTTGTCTATGAACTCTGTTGCCTGCATAGAGGTCTTGAAGAGCTTGCGACAGTCGAGCGTAAGACGTGCTTCGGCGAAGGTAATAGCTCCTGTTTCGAGTATGTGTGGGGTAAGTCCTGTGGCTGCTACCTTGTCGGTATCCCGTCCGCTCTTTGTTCCACATAACTGCATTGCTTTGCGGTATTCGGGGGCATAAAACGAGAGGGTGAGGCGGTTTTCTTGCTCGATGAACTCGTGGGTATAGCGCTCCGGACGAATGAATACGAAAGCTACTGGTTTGTTCCAAAGCCATCCTAATCCGCCCCACGATGCTGTCATTGTGTTGAACTTTTCCTTGTTGCCAGCTGTCACCAGCATCCATTCGGCACCTATGAGATTAAATACGTTCTCCTTGCCGAGAATCTCCAATTCTATCTTATTCATTCTTTTTGATAATTGTACGTAATTCGTTCATGTATTGTGTGGCATTCTTGAATAGAATGGTCTGCATACCAGCTGCCTTGGCTCCTGCGATATTAGCGGGTTTGTCGTCTGTGAAAACACACTCGTAGGGACGTAGATTGTATTTTTGACACAACCGCTCGTAGATGGCCACGTCTGGTTTGATAAGGTGTTCCTCGCAAGAGATGACTCTGCCGTCAAATCCTTGCAGAATAGGGTATTTGGGAATGACTGAATGCACTACGCTACACCAGTTGGTAAGCCCATACAGGTAATATCCTTCCATCCGGAGCGTGGCCAAAACTTCTTTCATGCCTGGAATCTCTCCTGTGACCAAATCGGCATATTGCTCATAGAAGGCCTGAAACGCGTGTTCCCATTGTGGCTGTTCCTTCTTGCATTGCTCAATGATTTCCACGAAAGGAATGTCCTCTTTCTCACATTGGTCGAGGAAATGTTGCTGAGATATGAAATGCTTGAATGCCTCTCTTTCTTCCTCACGGTCGAAAAGGGGATCAATCACATGATGATAATCATAGTCAACCAGTACTTTCCCGAAATCAAAAATCAAGTTCCGTATCATATATTCAGAATAATTGATATGCAAATTTACTACAAGAGGGGCAAAATATATAATTTCTCGATGTTTTTTTTGAATAGTTCTCAATAATTCACTAATTTTGCATAAAACGAACTAAAAGAACGAAAATGACAGAGACACCATTTATCACATCCGACATCCGCTATATTGGTCAGGATGATGCTGAGATACGACTTTTTGAATCACAATATGTTGTGCCCGAAGGGATGTGCTACAACTCCTATCTTATCATGGACGAGCACATTGCCATCATGGATACTTCGGATAATCGCACTATGGATTTGTGGAAAAGAGACCTGAAGGAAGCTTTGGGAGGTAAGACCCCTGAATACTTGGTGGTTCATCATCTGGAGCCAGATCACGCGAGTGGTATTGGTGAGGCGGTAGCTATGTATCCAGAAATCAAGGTGGTATGCTCGGTGAAGGCTGCTCAAATGATGCCTCAGTATTTTTGCAATGTGCAACCTTCCAAGTTGATGACAATGAAAGAGGGTGATACACTCTCGCTCGGAAGACATCAGTTGGTCTTTACTCTGGCTCCTATGGTACACTGGCCGGAAGTGATGATGACCTACGATGCTACAGACAAGGTTCTTTTCTCTGCCGATGGATTTGGCAAATTTGGTGTAATGGAGGCTGATGCAAATGATTGGGCTCGCGAAGCAAGACGCTATTATTGGAATATTTGTGGCAAGTATGGAACGCCCATCGCCAATGTGCTGAAAAAGGCTTCTGCACTGGATATTGAGCAGGTACTTCCCTTGCATGGTCCTATCCTGAAAGGGGAGAAGCTGGCTGAGGCTCTGCGCCTTTACGGCCTGTGGTCTCATTATGAGGTGGAGGAAGCAGAAGGTGTATTTGTCGCGTACGCTTCTATTCATGGCTGTACCAAGGAGGCAGCCCTGAAATTGGTGGAAATTCTCAAGGAAAAAGGTTGCCCGAAAGTTGAAATTGCAGACTTGAGCGTGGAGGACCAGGCTACCTGTATCAGTAATGCCTTCCGCTATGGCAAGATGGTACTTGCTGCTTCCAGTTATGATGCGGGCTTGTTCCCTCCGATGTATGACTTCCTCCACCATTTGCTCATCAAGACATGGCAGAATCGCAAGGTGGCTCTGATAGAGAATGGTTCTTGGGCACCCTCGGCTGGTAAGACTATGCTGAAACTGATAGAAGAAATGAAAGGCATAGAGGTGAAGGGCGAACTGTTGACGTTGCGAGGCAGGATGAAGGATGAGGATGTGGCTAAGTTGGAAACATTGGCCGAGAATCTGCTGAACGGATAGTATTAACTTGAAAAAATAAGTGAGTATGAAAAAGTATGTATGTGAAGTTTGTGGGTGGGAGTATGACCCCGAGGTAGGTGATCCTGAGAATGGTCTTGAGGCAGGTGTGGCATTTGAAGATCTGCCAGAAGACTTTGTATGCCCTCTGTGTGGCGTAGGCAAAGATCAGTTTACAGAAGCGTAAGACTGTCACCTTGAAAGAAATCCCAACTGGCAATGGCTTGCAGATATAACATCTCCAAGCCATTCTTTGTTTGTGCTCCCTGTACAGCACCACGTTGCAGGAAAAGCGTCTCTGTGGGATTATATACTAAATCATATAGGAGTGTCTCTCCGCTTATTGCTTCGTATGGGATAGGAGGACATTCATCTGTATGAGGGAACATACCTACAGGAGAACAGTTGATGATGAGCGGAAAGTCACGTATTACAGAAGATGTGATATCTTGGTAACTGAACATTCCTTCACGTGGCGTTCTACTGACGTATTTCCAACGTATTCCCAGATTATCCAAAGCTGTCCGTATTGCTTTGCTGGCTCCTCCAGTACCTAATATCAAGGCCTGATGATGATGAGGCTGAAGCAAAGGGCGTATGCTTTGACTGAAACCTATTATGTCGCTGTTGAATCCCTGGAGATAAGGCTTACCGTCCCTTTGCGTGATGCGGATTACGTTCACGGCCCCTATTTCCTTGGCATCTGCACTAATCTCATCCAACAAGGGTATAACAGCCTGTTTGTAAGGAATCGTGACATTCAGCCCTCGTAACTGCGGATGCTTTTCCAACAAAACAGGTAGCTGGGAAATGTCCTCAATGGGAAAATTTAGGTATTCTGCCTGAATATTGTTCTCGGCAAACCATTTCGTGAAAAAATCCCGACTGAAACTATGTCCGAGTGGATAACCAATAAGTCCGTATGTGTCCATTTATCTTGTGGCTAAATACATGGTGCAGATGCCGAATGTAAAGCGATGCCATTGTACGGAAGAGAATCCTGCCTTGAGAATAATCTCCCTCATGACCTCCGCCTGTGGAAAAGCTTCCATCGTGGCAGGTAGGTAAGTGTAGGCTTCCTTGTCGCCACAGATAAGACGTCCTGCCATGGGCATAACGATGTGGGCATAGAGCCAGAAGAGTTGTCGCATGGGGAAATGGGGAGGTGTTGCTAATTCCAAGATCAACAGATGTCCACCAGAAGTGAGCACTCGGTACATCTGTCGCAATCCTTCATCGAGGTCTTGAAAATTACGTACTCCGTATGCCACAGTCACAGCATCAAAGGATTGATCAGGAAATGTGAGGTGTAAACAATCCTGTTGCTCGAAATGGATGATATCCTGTAATCCGGTACTTTCAACCTTCTTTTTACCCACCTCCATCATTCCTCGTGAAATGTCAGAGCCTATGAGTACATCGGGTTGTAAACGACGTGCTGAGAGGATGGCAAAATCTCCTGTTCCTGTAGCTATGTCGAGTATTTTGCGAGGGTGGAAGGGTAGGAGAGAATCAATGGCTTTACGTCTCCAACGACGATCGATACCCCATGAAAGGGCATGGTTGAAGAAATCGTAAGTGGAGGCAATATGGTCAAACATTGCCTCCACCTGTTCTTTCTTCTCTTTGGCGTCCCGATAGGGCTTGATAGATTCCTGTCTGTACATCAAGAACGATTCTTCAGCCACTCGGTCACATTGCGCTCAATGCGTTTTGCAATGTCTTCTTCTGTGGCAGCCGGTACGAATTTTTCTCCTACGATGTGCTCATATAGCTCAATGTATCGGTCGGCAACACTTTGGGCATATTCATCTGTAATCTCGGGCATCACCTGACCTGGCTGATTCATGAAGTTGTGTTCAATGAGCCATTGGCGTACAAATTCTTTGGAAAGTTGCTTCTGGGGTTCGCCCTTCAGGAACTTCTCCTCATATCCTTCTGCATAGAAATAGCGACTACTGTCGGGAGTGTGAATTTCGTCTATTAGGATGACTTTGCCGTCACGCTTGCCAAATTCGTATTTTGTATCCACAAGAATCAAGCCCTTGCCTGCTGCTATCTCTGTACCACGCTGGAAAAGTGCACGTGTGTAAGCTTCCATTTGCTCGTAGTCCTCGCGACTGACCAGTCCTTGTGCGATGATTTCCTCGCGACTGATATTCTCGTCATGACCCTCATCTGCCTTGGTGGTAGGGGTGATAATTGGCTCAGGAAACTTTTGGTTCTCCTTCATACCTTCAGGCAGTTTTACACCACATAGCTCGCGACAACCGTTCTTATATTCGCGCCATGCAGAACCTGTAAGGTAGCCTCGGATAATCATCTCAACGCGGAATCCTTCTGCTTTCAGACCAACTGTCACCATAGGGTCGGGAGTTGCCAGTTTCCAGTTTGGAACTATGTCGGCCGTAGCATCCAGGAAGGAGGCTGCAATTTGATTCAATACTTGTCCCTTGAAGGGGATTCCCTTAGGAAGGATTACGTCAAAGGCCGAAATACGGTCGGTAGCTACCATGACCATCAAATCGTTGTTGATGTCGTACACGTCACGTACTTTGCCGTGATATACACTTACCTGCCCGGGCAGATTGAAGTCTGTTCTTGTCAATGCTTTCATATCTCTATTTGTTTTCGTTTGGTTTGTTGTTCTCTTCTTTTGTTTGATCCTGATGCTCGTAGGCTTCCACAATGCGTGTCACCAATTTGTGACGAACGATGTCTTTCTTGTCGAGATTCACAAAACTGATGCCACGTACGCCATGTAGGATGCGTAAAGCTTCGGTAAGTCCTGAACGTACATTGTGGGGGAGGTCGATTTGGGTTACATCACCTGTGATAATCATCTTGGTATTCATACCCATACGTGTGAGGAACATCTTGATTTGTGCTGTAGTCGTGTTCTGTGCTTCATCCAAAATGACCACGGCATCATTCAGGGTGCGTCCTCGCATGAAGGCCAAGGGTGCTATCTGAATGATGTTTTGTTCCATCATCTCGCGAAGTTTCTGGATAGGAATCATATCCTCCAGCGCATCGTATAGAGGTTGCAGATATGGGTCAATCTTATCTTTCATGTCCCCGGGCAGGAATCCCAATTTTTCTCCTGCCTCTACCGCAGGTCTTGACAAGATAATCTTGCGCACCTCTTTGTTCTTCAGAGCGCGAACTGCCAAGGCAATGCTCGTGTAGGTTTTTCCAGATCCTGCTGGTCCTACGGCAAAAATCATGTCATCCTGCTGGAAAGCTTTTACCAGTTTCTGCTGATTCTCGCTTCTTGCCATGATGGCTTTTCCTGTCACGCTATATACAATTACACCTTCCGTTCCCTCTTGACGTGCTTTCTTTCCGTTGGTAATCTGCAGAATGTCCTCTTCGCTCAAACTGTTGTATTGAAGTACATGCTTTTGTAGCTTGGTGATGTTTTCCTCGAAAGCGCACATCTCCAATTCATCACCCATCACATGAATGATATTGCCACGTGCCACAATACGCAACTTGGGGTATAAGGCCTTCACAATTTGCATGTTGGCGTTGTTTACGCCATAGAGCAACACAGGGTCTATTTCATCAATGAGTATGTGTTTCTCTATCATTGTTGGTTCTTTTCTTGTAAACCATAGTGCTTCGTCTTATCAAGTCGGATAAGTAGTATGCTGAGTAGGATAGACACTACACCGAATGAGGCGAAAAGTATCATTGTCTCTGTATAGTCAATCACACCTTGAGCATTCGTGTTACGGTCGTTTACAGCACCAATCCACATAGGTACCATGGCTAATCCGATATTCTGAATATAGAAAATGAGGGCGTAGGCTGTTCCCAATAGTTTCATGGGGATGATTTTAGGGACGCTGGGCCACATTGCGCTAGGAACTAAGCCAAAGGAAATACCTAATACAACCATAGCCACAATAGCCACTATCCAATTGGGGAGAGGGAGGGCAAAGATGGTATGTACCAGAGTGAGCAGGATGCTTCCTGAGAGCATGAGGGTGGCTCCATGTCCCATCTTGTCATATATTCGACCAAAGATAGGCGTGAGGAATATCGTACCAAAGGGGAGCATTGCGGGAATAAGTCCAGCCAAGTCAGGAGTTACTCCATACTTGAATATCATCAACTTTGTGGCAAATTTCAGGAAGGGGAATACGCCTGCATAAAACATCAGACATAGGAAGGTGATACACCAGAAGCCAGGACTGGTGAAGAGAATGCGCAGGTCGGCAAAGTGAAATCCTTCATCTGTGTTGTCGGATGTATCTACAGAAGATGCATCTTCCCGACGATCCATGACGTTATAGACCAAGATGGTTATCAAAGCAATACACAACATGGCAGCACCCAGGCCGACTGGAGCTGACACACCTCCCAAAGCACGTGCCATAGGCAAACTCAGTCCCAAAGCTACAGCTGTACCAATACGTGCTAAGGCTACTTGAAGTCCCATGGCCAATGCCAATTCGTGTCCGTTGAACCATTTGGCAATAACTTTGCTTACTGTGATACAGCATACTTCGCATCCCACACCATAGATGGCAAAGCCGAGTGAGGCCCATACAACTTGCATCTGGCATACACCACCGAAGGGAACCCACATAGTGCCATCGAATGTGCGGCTTACTGCCCAATACTTTATCAACGCACCTGCCAGCATCAAACCAGTAGATAGAACACCTGTGAAACGAATTCCGAACTTGTCTAATATCAGTCCTCCGAAAAAGAGTAGCAGGAGATATACGTTCATCAAACCGTATGCTCCTGAGAAGAATCCATATTCTGAGGAAGTCCAACCCAAGCCAAGACCTCCCTCGCTACCTGCTGCTGCAGTCAGGAGAGGCTCCAAAGGAGACATTACATCGGTGAAGAAATAACCGAACATCATAGCTACACTCACAATGACCATTGCTGTCCAACGAGCAGCCGGCTTATCACTCAATTTTTTCTGTATTGTATTCATTTTTGTTTGTACTTGCAAAGAAATATAGAATAAATTACTTCAACCATTTGTCCAACCAGCGGAAGAAGGTGCGTTGCCACAAAATACCGTTTTGGGGCTTCAAGACCCAGTGGTTCTCATCGGGGTAGAGAAGTAGTTGGGCAGGTATTCCGTGCATACGTGCCGCGCTGAAGGCTGATTGCCCCTGGGAATGCAGGATGCGGTAGTCCTTCTCTCCGTGTATGCACAGGATGGGAGTATCCCAGCGATCTACGTATAGATGTGGACTTTCCATGAAGACATTATGCTTGCCTTCTGCTATTGCTTCCTGCGAGGCGGAACTTCCTTCTGCTGTCACTCCGTAATGCTCAGGCGCACCACCCAAATCCCAATTGGGGAACCACATCTCTTCTGTTTCGTAGTATTGCTGTTGTGTGTTGAAAATACCATCATGGGCAATAAAGGCCTTGAAACGTTTTTCGTGGTGGCCTGCCAACCAATATACGCTATAACCTCCAAAGGAGGCACCTACACAACCTAAGTGATCTTTGTCCACGTATGTTTCTTTACACAAATCATCGATGGCTGATAAATAGTCTTTCATACATTGGCCTGAGTAATCCCCTCCAATCTGTTCAAGCCATTCCATGCCGAATCCAGGCAATCCTCGGCGGTTAGGAGCAATTATGATGTAGCCATTTGCCGCCATAATCTGGAAATTCCATCGGTAACTCCAGAATTGGCTGACTGGTGATTGAGGGCCTCCCTCACAGAATAGCAAGGTGGGGTATTTCTTGTTGGCATCAAAGTGTGGAGGATAGATTACCCAACATAGTTCTTTCTGTCCGTCGGTGGTGCTTACCCAGCGTTCCTTTACTTCTCCGAAGGTTAGTTTGGACAAGATTTCGTCATTCTCATGAGTCAGACAATCCACTTGTGCTTTCTTCTTGTTGGAAGATAACAGATATAGTTCATCTGGTGCTGAGATGCTATGACGGTTTACTAAGATTCGTTTTCCGTCAGGTAGTACTTGCAAGGTACCATAATCGAAATCGCCTGTGGTGAGTGGTGATACTTCGCCCTTTAAGTTGGTGACATATACCATCGTGCGAGCGTGCCATACACCACTGAAATAGATGCTTTTTCCATCAGGAGCCCAGTCGAAATCATCTACTCCGATTTCTACGTTTTCTGTGCAATAGGTTTTCTTTCCACTTTTTATGTCCATCACACACAGGCGCAGACGATCTGCTTCATACCCTTCACGTGCCATACTCTTCCATGCCAGTTTCGTGCCATCGGGGCTGAATTTGGGATCTTGGTCATATCCTGGATTGATGACTTCTCCTGACTGGTTCTTTTCCTGTTTTTCGAAGGATAGAGTAGGTTCTCCCTGTGGCTCCTCATAACCTTGAGGTTTGCACAGGTTGGTGGTTTTTCCTGTGGTCACATCATACAGGTAGATATCCGTATCCGTACTGATAGCATACTGCACTCCGGTTTTCTTTCTGCTTGTATAGGCTACCTGTTTACCGTCGGGGCTCCAGCAGAACTGTTCTGTGCCGCCAAAGGGGAGGACCGGACATTCGTAGGGCTCACCTTCGAGCAAGTCTTTAGTTTCTCCCAAAGTGCTTCCCTGCACGGAAGCTAAGAAGAGGTGGGGTATGGTCTGTACGTACTGATCCCAATGTTTGTAGTTTAGGTCATCAATCACCAAGCCAGTGGCCAAAGGCAGATCTTTCTCCTTCGGCTGGATGCTGCTGGTAGCTTCTACCTGACGAATCAGTAGAACTGATTTACCGTCGGGTGAGAAACGGAATCCCTCGATGTCTCCTGTCTTGGTCAGTTGAGTTCTCTCTGTACCATCAGATTGCATGGTATATAAGTCACCTTTGGAGAGAAAGGCGATGCGGTCGCTTCCTGGTATGAATGAGGGTTCTGATTCGCTTTGGCTTTCTTTTGTCAATTGTACCTTGTCTGTCCCGTCTGTATTTACAAGGTACAAGATGGAACGCATCTTGTTCTCTTGGATGTTGGGGTAGCTCACGGCATATACCACTTGCTTTCCATCTGCATTTATGCTACGTCCGCCAATTCGGCCCATTGACCAGAGCGTCTCGGGCGTGAGTAAGTCAGAAGCCATACTGTCCGAAATGGGCACGGCTGCTCCTATCAGAGCAGCCGCGATGATGTTTTTTATCTTCATATTGATACATTGTCATTTCTTGTTTTTTGTTTGTTGCTCCTGCATTTTCTGTAGAGCTTCCAATCGTGCAGCCAATCCTGTGGGCTTTTTTTGCTCGTTCTTGTGCTGCTCGTAGTAAGCTTCCAACTTGGCCAGCAACTTGGCATCATTGGTGGTTTTCCGCAGATACCACATCATCAGGATGTTTGTCAAGCTAGACAGGAAGTAGTAGTAGCAGAGACCACTGGAATAATTGTTGAACATAAAGAAGAACATCAGAGGCATGATATACATCATATATTGCATCATCTTCATCTGTTGTGCCTGTTCGCCTGTCATCTGATTTTGCTGCTGACGCATGCTTATCCATGTGTTGATGATGTTGGTTGCACAGAATAGTACACAGAAGATGCTTAGGTGGTCGCCGATCAACCACAAGTCTTTGCCCCAGTTGATAAGTTCGTCGTAAGCACTCAGGTCTTCAGCCCACAGGAAACTTTGTCCACGCAGTTGGATTGCGTTGGGTACAAAATTAAAGAGGGCAATCCAGATAGGCATCTGAATGAGCATGGGCAGGCAGCCTCCCATGGGACTTACTCCATATTGGCTGTAGAGTTGCATCATCTCCTGCTGCTTCTTCATAGCATCTTCCTTGTTGGGATATTTCTCGTTCAGGGCATCAACACGTGGTTTTAGAACACGCATTTTTGCACTACTGATATAACTTTTCTTGGAGGTGGGATATACTACAGCCTTCACTATCAGCGTGAGCAATAGCAGTACCATTCCCATAGGCAGGCCGAATGCTGTCAGCCAATCAAAGAGATAAAGGATGAACCAACGGTTGATCCAACGCAGGATAGGCCATCCCAAATACACCAGATTCTCCAGTTCCAGTTCTTTTCCTCCCTGGCTGAATCCGTTGTGCTTCTGCAATTCATGATAGTCGTTGGGACCTAAATACATTTGCAACTGGGTCGGTTGCATACCTGTAGGGTCGAAGGCTGTGGCCATCTCAGCCTCGTACTCTTTCAGGTAACCATTCTTCTTCTCTTTTTCCTGACGGCTTTTCAGGGTGACATCCGTAAAGTCCTGAGGGGCAATAAGGACCGCACTAAAGAACTGGTTCTTGAAAGCTATCCAATCCAATGGCTTTTCGGGACTTTCCTCATCATCACTTGTCTCGCTCAAGTTGTCTGTTCCCTTGTCTTTTCTCTTATAGGTAAGGCAACTGTAACGATTCTCGAAGTCGTAGCCCTTTTCCTGTTGTTGTACATGGTCGGTCCAGGTCAGGTTCAATGTCTTGACGTTGGGTGCAAAAAAGCCTTGCATCCCTTCTGCGCGAACTGTAATGTCCAGCATGTAAGAGTCAGGACGTAGCGAGTATAGTATCTGTAGCTTGCGCGAACCATCATCCAATGTCATGCATACGCTGTTCTGTGTTGCTTGTTCTGGTTGGAAAACGAAGTCCCTTGTCATCAGGTTTTCTTCTTTTCCTGCAAAAGCCAGTTGCATTTGTGCGTCCTGTGGGTTCAGCAAGAGTACATCCCCCTCACGTCGGCGACTTTTGTAACCCTTTATCTCTGCCTGTTCCACCATGCCGCCACGGGTATTCAGGGTAAGTCTTACTTTTTCATTCTCCAAGGTCACTTTCTCTCCCTCTCCGTTGCGTGAGGCAAAGAAAAGTGATGTACTGTCTGCTGCTTGTTCTGCGCGTGCTGCGATTTCTTGTGCCACGCGTTCTGATTCTTGTGTCTCGGCTGCTGCCTTCTGAGCGGCTGCTATGCTATCCTGAACTGCCATTTGCTGCATTTCAGCCTCGCTGGGGCGACTGTACCAACTGAATCCTATCACCACCAGTGCAATCAGCACGAAGCCTGTAATTGTGTTTTTGTCCATTGCTTGTTTGTCAATATTTGCTAAATGAACTGCAAAACTACAAAAAAAACTTTAATTGGCGGGTCTTTTGCTCCAAAAATGCCTATCTTTGCCGAAATTTTACATGTGCATGGTGTTTCGTACCTTCTATATCGGCCTGTTTGTGATGTTGTGGGCTGTACCTTTCTCTGTAATGTCACAGACAGAAATGACAGAACCGGCCATACCTCAGGTGCCCGATACTCTGACTATATCGCAGGACACTATCCCCGAGTCAACTTTACCTCCCGAAGTGGATACACTCCTGGAGGATTTTCAGTCTGTTGATGTAGAGACAATCCCCGTTATGGTACAGGTTGATTCCATTGCCCTTGTTGCCGAACGATACATGCAAGGTATTCGTAATCTGGCCTGGAAGCGTGATTCTATCAATGCAACGCCCCACACGATCACCCTCGACCCCTATTTTTATCGCATCATGACACCTGGCACGCTCTATGATACTCCTGTGAAAGTAATGATGTCCACAGCCGATACAGCCAGACTGGATGATAAGTCACTCCGCCTGTATTACATCAATCGTGCCTTGGCACAGTTCTATGTTTCTTCGCCTCTTCTCGTCACACAGACACAGGCCGATCTTTCTGCATCGGGCGTAATTCGTGAGGATATTGTCAAGAGTACTATAGTCACCGATAGTCGTCTTTCCGACAAAGTAGCTCCGGTTGACCTTGGATTGGATATGGATGACTCTCTCGTTGTCGTCACACGTCGTCCTAACTTTTGGCGTTTCAATGGTACTTCATCCATCTCATTCAGTCAAAACTACTATACCAAGAACTGGCCAGGAAATAACATGATTTCGGGAATGGGTACGCTCGTGCTCAATCTGTCTTACAACAACATGACCAAGTTCTCGATGACGAACAATATGAACATACGACTGGGATTCCAGACAGATAAGAGTGATAAGATACATTCCTTCAAACCCTCCTCCAACAGTATAGACAATAATACGAAGGTGGATTATAAGATAAACAAGCATTGGAGCTACAGTATGACTGTACGTCTGGCTACCCAGCTTGTGCCCAGCTATGTGGCAAATACCAATACGGTACAGACAGATGTCTTCTCTCCCTTGCAGGGAACTTTTGCTCCTGGTATCTCCAGCGCCTTCTCCTGGGGAAAGATGGATGCTACCACCAAGAAACGTCCCATCAACGGAAGTATCAGTATTGCCCCTTTGGCCTACAACCTGCAATATGTGCAACGGTCTGCTCTGGCCACGCGATATGGCGTCAAGGAGGGACACCATTCTGCTCATTCCTTTGGTCCTAATATTACTGCAACAGCGGTCTGGGCGATTACAAAGACCATCAGTTGGAGCACTCGTGTCTATTGGTTCAGCAACTTTAAGCTCACTCGTATTGAGTGGGAAAATAATATCAATTGTGCAGTATCCAAACTCATCAATGTACAGTTGCACGTCTTCCCCAAGTTTGACGACAGCAGTTTGGCGTTCCGCAACGAGAGTGGTAACTATATCCTCTTCAAGGAGTACATGAGCGTGGGACTCAACTATGCTTTCTAATTACGACAACAGATTCTTTTTCCGATGCAGATAAAATCAGCCGAATACGTCATCAGTAGTGCTTTGGTTACTCAGTGCCCTACTACGAACCTGCCCGAATACGCCTTTATAGGGCGAAGTAATGTTGGCAAGAGCAGCCTCATTAATATGCTTACGGGTAAATCCAAACTGGCCAAGACAAGTGCTACACCAGGTAAGACGATGCTTATCAACCATTTCATTATCAACAAGAACTGGTTTCTGGTCGATTTGCCTGGATATGGTTTTGCCAAACGAAGCAAGGTGGCACAGAAGAAACTGGAACAGATGATTACCTCCTACATCCTGCAGCGAGAGCAAATGACCAACCTTTTCCTGCTGGTGGATGTGCGCCACGAACCACAGAAAATAGACCTTGAGTTCATCGAATGGCTTGGCGAAAGTGGAGTACCCTTCAGCCTTGTTTTTACCAAGGCCGACAAACTCAGCAAGGGAAAACTGGCGGCCAATGTGCAGGTGTATCTCAACCGCCTTTCCGAACAATGGGAAGAACTCCCGCCTTATTTCGTCACAAGTGCCGAGACACAGCAGGGCCGTGATGAACTTCTTGATTATATCCAGCGTATCAACGAGGGGGATATACTTTGAAGGGATTGTCGCTATCTCTCGTCTTTCTGTAGCTCGCTTTTGCTTTGTCAATATTTATGAAAATTCAAGGGCTTCGTTAACCCTTCGATAGCCCTTCGGTAACCCTTCTTAATCCTTTCCTGACGTTTTTGGCTTGATTTGTCAAAATTATTTATTTTGATGATAGTATTCTTCAGTATTTCGGCATTTCTCAATTTGCACGATAATTTTGGAGGACCCGTGAAAGTCCCGATGCAATCCGAATGCAAACCGAATGCATACCGTATGCAAAAATCCGATGAAGAGCAGGACTTTTTGCTTGTGTTTTTTTTGTAAAGCCACATATTATCTCTAACTTTGTCGAAAATTTACGTATAATAAGGATTTTTATAAACTAATCAAATAATATAGGTAGAATGAAAAAAGTATGTATGTTGGCAACGCTCTTGGTTGCACTTCTCTCCTGTACTTCCTCTTCGGAGTACGACAAGATGTCCGACAACAACAATCGTACCTGGTACGACAAGCCTGCCAAGATTTGGGTAGAGGCTTTACCGTTGGGCAATTCCCACATAGGCGCTATGATGTATGGCGGCACAGATGTGGAGGAGATTCAGATGAACGATGAGAACTTCGTGGCTGGAGGTCCTCACAACAACAACAGCGAGACTGCTCTGGAGCATCTCGACGAGGTACGTGAACTTATTTTCTCGGGACAAGCAGATAAGGCAGCCGAGATTATTGACAAGGAGTTTATCAAAGGTCCTAACGGAGCATGGTATCTCACATTAGGTTCGCTGAAACTGAATTTCGGACATAAGAACGTGACCGAGTATGTACGTGATCTTGACCTGGGAACGGCTATCGCTCACGTCAGCTATGTATCGGATGGCGTGAAGTACAAACGTCGTGCCTATACATCCTTGGCAGATGGCGTACTCATTGTAGAGATGGAGTGCGACAAACCAGGAGCCCTTTCCTTCTCCCTGGGACATGAATGTCCTTTGGCTTCATCTGTAAAGACGGAAAATGGCGAGTTTGTAGCCACTATTCCAGGTACTTCATACGAAGGCGTTGAGGCTAAATTGACAGCCGAATTGCGTGTGGCTGTGAAAACCGATGGCGAGAGTACTACGGACGAGAAATCACTCTCTGTCAGCAAGGCATCCAAGGTGACACTCTACATCAGCGCTGCCACCAACTATGTGAACTATCACGATGTAAGTGCCAATTCTACAGCACGCAACCGTGAGTATCTGGACAAGGCAATGGCTATGGATAACGCTACTCTCCTGAAACGTCACGTGGAAAAATATGCTGAACAATACGGCCGTGTATGTCTGGATATGCCATCCGATGACAATATCAACCTGCCTACCGACCGAAGACTTGACGCTTTCCGCGAAAGTAAAGATATGGGTATGGTGTGCCTTATGTTCAACTTTGGCCGCTATCTGCTCATCTCCAGTTCACAGCCAGGAGGACAACCTGCCAACTTGGCTGGTATCTGGAATGACAAACCAGGCGCTCCATGGCGTGCCCGCTATACCATCAATATCAATACCGAAATGAATTACTGGCCTGCCCAGGTGTGCCAACTCTTTGAGGCTGCCGAGCCTCTCTATGACATGGTGGAAGATCTGAGTGTGACAGGTGCCGAGACGGCTCGCAAGGTATATGGTTGTAAAGGATGGGTCGCTCATCACAATACCGATGTGTGGCGTATCGCTGGACCTGTGGATGGTTCTCCCTGGGGTATGTTCCCCAATGGTGGCGCATGGCTCTCTACCGCAATATGGGAACACTATCTCTTTACGCTCGACAAGGATTTCCTGAAGAAATACTACGAGGTACTCAAAGGTGCTGCCGACTTCTATCTGAGTTATTGTGTGGAACGCAATGGCGAACTGATAATTGTTCCCTCTGAGTCTCCTGAGCATGGTGGAAGAGGTACTACTACCAATATCTCTGCCTCTTGTACCATGGATAATCAGATTGCCACAGATGCTCTGACGCAGGCCCTGCGTGCATCCGAGATTCTGGATGTAAACCCTGAGTATCAGGAAGAATTGCGTAAGGCACTAACCATGATACCACCTATGAAGGTAGGACAGTATGGCCAACTGCAGGAATGGTACGACGATCTGGATGAACCTGAAGACCAACATCGTCACATCAGTCATTTGTACGGTCTGCACCCCAGTGCTCAAATCAGCCCCTTCCGCACTCCGGAACTCTTTGAGGCTGCACGTGTTACTCTGATTCAGCGTGGTGATATGGCTACAGGATGGAGCCTCGGATGGAAGACGAACTTCTGGGCACGTATGTTGGATGGAAATCATGCTTACACCATCATCCGCAACCTCCTTTGCCTGCTTCCCGACCAGGAAGGAAAGGCTGTGGAGGATTATCCCGATGGACGTACATTACCCAACCTCTTCGATGCTCATCCTCCTTTCCAGATAGACGGAAACTTTGGCTATACGGCAGGTGTGGCAGAGATGCTGTTGCAGAGTCATGATGAAGCAGTACATCTTCTTCCTGCCCTTCCCGACGTATGGCAGGAAGGAAGTGTGAAGGGACTGTTGGCAAGAGGTGGCTATGCCGTGGATATTACATGGAAGGATGGCGCCTTGGCAGAAGCTACTATCACTCGTAATACGCCAGCGGCCAACGAAGAGTTCCTCTTGCGCAGCAAGACTCCTATCCAAGGTCTTGAGCCTCAGAAAACGTACGAGAAGTATGGTATCTACGAGTATAAAGTAAAAGTGACTGACAAGGTTACCTTCAAAGGTGTGCTCCCCGACAAAAAGTAAGAGGCATCATTCCTCCCACATATAAAAGAAAAAGGCGATACTGAAGTACCGCCTTTTTTTGTGGAGAATATCGGGCTCGAACCGATGACCTCTTGCATGCCATGCAAGCGCTCTAGCCAGCTGAGCTAATCCCCCTTTTGGCTTGAAAAGCGTTGCAAAGGTAGAACAATTTCGTCTAACTGCAAATCTTTTTCTTACTTTTTTTGTGTAACTCCTCTTTTTTCTGTATTTTTGCATTTCAAAGAATTGTAATCAAGATGCGCAAAATCATATTGTCATTTTCTCTGGCCTTGATATGTGTGGCGATGATGGCTGTCCCCTCTGAAAGGGTGCGTAAACTACTCACTCTTCTGGATGGCACTACGGTATTTGCAACACAGATAGGAAGAGAGGATGAGTCGCTTTTTCTGACGGATGATGACTATGTGGTGGTCGAAACGGATTCGGGCTATCGTCATACGTGGCTCTCTCTGGAGGATTACCTCTATGTGACGAACGATAGACGTAAGGCTCGTCGCATGGCACAATCTACAGAAAACGCTCCCTTGAAGAGCTTCGGACGACAAAGGGTTCCTGTCATTTTGGTGCAGTTTAGCGATGTGACTTTTTCCGTAAAAGAAGACCCGGCCGAACTGACCGACTACTACCAGAAATACTGCAATGGAAATATGGATGGTACGCTCTACAAAGGTCATGGTAGTCGAGGAGGGGTGCGTGACTATTATGTACAACAGAGTGATAGTATCTTTCTGCCCGAATTTACAGTAATTGGTCCTGTGACACTCGATAATCCTATCGCTTATTACGGAAAGAATGGAAATGGTACGAAAGATATGTATTTCAATTCTATGCGTGATGATGCCATAGACCGAGCCATGAAGATGTATGAGGATTGGACAGTCTTTGACAACGACGACGATACTGGAGTAGATATGGTATTCCTGATCTATGCTGGACTTGGGGAAAACAACGGAGGTGGCGCAGATGCCATTTGGCCCAAGGAAAATATGGGTAGCACAAAGGTGAATGGGGTGACGTTCCAATCTGTAGCCGCCACTTGCGAACTTCGTCCTGCAAAAAAGGATGCAGAAGGGAATGTCGTGATGACCAAGGGGGATGGTATAGGTGTTTTTATCCACGAATTTAACCATTCGCTCGGACTCCCTGATTTCTATGACACGGTAGGATATGCTTTTGGCATGGATCTGTGGAGCATAATGGACTATGGCGAATATGGTAACAACGGATATAATCCCGGAGGTTTTACAGCCTACGAGAGGGAGTTCCTCGGATGGCAGAAGTTGGAAACTCTGAAGGAACCATGTACCCTGCGTATCCCTTGCTATGCTCGCGGAGGAAAGGGATACAAGGTCGTGAACGACCTGAACGAGAACGAATACTATGTACTGGAGAATAGACAGGCAATGGGTTGGGATGATAAAGTGTGTACCATGGGACATGGTCTGCAGGTGACACATGTTGATTTTAATGCTACAAAGTGGAATACAAATCATGTGAATGCTGATAGCCAGCATCAGTGTATGACAATCATTGCAGCAAACAACTGTTACTTAGGTTCCAGTACGGCCAAGAATCTCGAGCAATACAAGAAAACACTCTCTGGTAACTTATATCCTGGAGATACCTTCAACTATGATCTGGATCGTACGACAGTTCCTGCCAATGAGGTCTATTCTGGAAATTATATGGATAAACCGATATGCGACATCTCGGAAGAAGCAGATAGTACAATAACTCTGAAATATTGTCCATTGGGTACTCTTGGTGAACCTTACGATTTGACTGTTACCAATGTACAGATGCACAGCTTCTCCCTAAGTTGGGGAGAAGTAAATAATGCTCAATGCTACAAGGTGCGTTTGATGAGGGGTGACGAGGTTGTGCAGGTGTATGATAGCCTGAGTGTGAGTTCTCTTGATTTCGGGAGTTTGGAGCCTGGTGCAGAATATCGGGTAGAGGTTCGTGCCATGAATGATTGTTACTTGAATAGCGGGTATGCTTCGCTGGATGTAACCACACTGCCAGATGCCATTGATTTGACTCCCGAGAGTGAACGATGGGTGCGCGTGTATGCCTCTGATGGAACGATGGTGAGTCAGTGCTATGAAGATGAATTGAGCCGTCTCTTTCTACATAAGGGTGTCTATGTGATTCGTCCGATGAAGGGACCTGCACGTAAGGTCTTTATTCGATAATTCACCTTGCTATGCCGCATTTCCTGAAAAGTCTATATTTGTGGGCTGTAATTACCCTTTTCTCGTTGTGTGCATATTCGGTACCTGCCAAGAAAGTGTTGCGTACCTTAACGCTACAGGATGGTAGTACGGTAGAGGTAACTCTGCAGGGTGATGAGACAATGCACTTCTACACCTCTCAGGATGGGGGTATGTTTCTATTAGATCAAGATGGGATAGGCCAACCTGTACATAACGATTCTCTTCTGGGAGAATGGACTAAGCGGAACAATGTCCGTAACATGAATCGCACAAGAGGAAGGAGTATGACACGTTCACTTTCTGCCTCAAATGATTTTGTGAATCCTATCATTGGGACACGGAGAGGCTTGGTGATCTTGGCGGATTTTCCTGATTTTCCCTTTAAACACTCGCATAAAGATATGGATAATTTCTTTAATCAGGTGGGATATTCGGGGTATCTTAATTATGGTTCGGTACATGATTATTTTCATAGCCAAAGTTATGGCTTGTTTGATTTGGAATTTGATGTTATAGGGCCTGTCACGATGAGCCATAACATGAGCTATTACGGAGGGAATGACTATTACGGGGAAGACTTACGTCCAGCAACGATGATTATCGAAGCATGTAGAATGGCAGACAATCTGGGGGTGGATTTCAGTCAGTATGATTGGGATGAAAATGGATGGGTGGATCAAGTGTTCGTCGTTTATGCAGGATATGGTGAGAATCAAGGTGCCTCGGAGAATTCTATTTGGCCGCACGAATGGACGTTGTCTGAAGCTCGTGACTACGGGGATGGCACAGGTAAACTTGTAATGGATGGCGTGAAGATTAACAATTACGTATGTTCCAATGAACTGCAGGGGATTAGTGGTTCTAATTTAGATGGTATAGGTAGTGTATGTCACGAATTTTCCCATTGTTTGGGATTTCCTGATTTTTATGACACTAACGGTTCTGCATTTGGCATGGATTGTTGGTCCATTATGGATTATGGTTGCTACAATGGAGAGTCAAAAAATGCAAGTACAACACCTGCTGATTTTACCAGTTTCGAACGTATGTGTTGTGGATGGCTCACACCTCAGGTTTTGGACGAACCATGTGTGGTGACAAATATGCCTCCCCTGGATGAACAACCCTGTGCCTATATTCTGTACAATGAAGCGTATCCCTCGGAGTTCTATATGCTGGAGAATCGTCAATGTGTGGGATGGGATAAGTGGGGCTTCGGACATGGATTGCTGATTCTGCATGTTGATTATAGCGCAAATGAATGGTCAAACAATACGGTTAATACAGTAGCCAATCATCAGCGCATGACTATCATCCCTGCAGACAACCAGTTCAAGTCTGGCAAAAACGTTAGTTCTTTCGATTTGGCGGGTGATCCATGGCCTGGAACATCGGGCAACACAGCTCTCACAGACACTTCCACACCTGCTGCCACCTTATTTCACGCAAACATTTCTGGTCAAAAGTTGATGGGACATCTCATTGAAGATATTACTGAATTGGATGAGAGAATCTCTTTCCGCTTTGACGGAGGTGGTGAGGGGATTCAATCTCCCAAGTCCGACTCTCCTTTCTCACAAGGTCTATATGACATGCAGGGGAGACGCTGGATGCATCTCCCCTGGCATGGTATTTGGATTGAGAATGGTCGAAAGGTACTTCGCTAAAGACATACAGGAATCTTACTTACACGATTCTCATGCCGGCCTCCTTCAAATGGGGTATTGAGGAAGGTTCGGATTATGTCGTCAGCCTCTGACTCTGATAGAAAACGTCCTGGAAGTACTAAAATATTTGCATTATTGTGCTGACGTGCTAAAGCTGCAATTTCCTTAGACCAACAGAGTGCTGCTCGGATGCCTTGATGCTTGTTAAGCGTCATGTTCATTCCCTGGCCACTTCCGCAAACTGCTATTCCTTGACTACATTCGCCTGTTTCTACGGCACTGGCCAAGGGATGGGCATAGTCAGGATAGTCACAACTTGAGGTGGAACAAGTACCGAAATCGATATACTCCATTCCGTATGCGGTAAGTAATTTCTTGATATGTTCCTTCATGTCAAATCCCGCATGGTCGGATGCAAGTCCTATCTTTTCCATATCAAAGTATCTTTTTCACTTGATTATACACGTTTTGTGCCGTGAAGCCCAACTTCTCGTCCAGAACCTTGTAGGGGGCACTGAAACCAAAACTCTCCATACCCCATACAAAACTCTTTGGATCTGCTCCGATAAGGAATCCCTGCAGGTTGACAGAAAGTCCTGCGGTAAGACCGAATACTTTGCTGCCAGTTGGGATGATGCTTTGTTGGTAGGTGAGAGACTGTTGACGGAACAGTCCTTCGCTGGGTACACTCACGATGCGAATACGTATTCCTTCTTCACGCAATAGTTTTGCACCAGCAACCAATGTGGAAACTTCCGAGCCATTTCCTACCAAGATAACATCTGGATTCTCGTCGCTACCTGCTACGATGTATGCTCCGAGGGATATTGCCGAATAATCATTTCCTTCAGGCATATTTTCGATGTTCTGACGAGATAGGATGAGAGCCGTCGGACTCTGATTGTTCTCCATTGCCAGACGCCAACATTCTGTGGTAGCATCGGCATCCTCGGGACGTAAGACAAGCATGGAGTTGCGGCCACTATGATTTTTCAATTTCTCCATTAGACGGATCTGGGCTTCCTGCTCTACTGGTTCGTGAGTAGGACCATCTTCTCCTACACGGAAAGCATCATGTGTCCAGATGAATTTGACAGGAGTCTGCATAAGAGCTGCCATGCGGACAGCTGGTTTCATGTAGTCACTGAAAACAAAGAAGGTACCGCAAGCGGCTATTACACCTCCGTGCAGCATCATACCGATACAACAACAAGCCATTGTAAGTTCTGATACACCTGCCTGTAGGAAGGCTCCGCTGAAATCACCCTTCTGCAGGTTCTGGGTTTTCTTGAGGAAACCATCTGTCTTGTCCGAATTACTTAAATCGGCCGAGGCTACAATCATATTGGGCACAGTCTCAGCCAGAGTAGCGAGACATACGCTGGATGCATTGCGTGTAGCATCGCCTTTTTTCTGCTGCACCTTTGACCAATCAATTATTGGCAACTTGTTAGCAAACCAATCAGCCTGTAGTGAGGCTTTCTCTGGATTGGCCTCAGCCCATGCCTTCTCTTCCTGATAGCGAGGCTGTACCAAGGTGCCTAACTCTTCCATGCGTGCTGCATACATCTCCTTTACGTCATCGAAAATGACAAACGCATCGTCTGGATTACCACCCAGATGCTGGATTGTGTTGCGGTATGCATCGCCTCCCAAGGGTGCACCATGTGTCTTGCAGTTATGTTCGTAACTGCTTCCATCTGCCTGCAGAGCACCTTTACCCATTACGCATTTGCCGATAATTAACGTGGGGCGTTCTTTCTCATTACGAGCCTTATTCAAAGCCATGCGAATCTGCGAGGCATCATTGCCTACTATCTCGATCACTTCCCATCCCAAGGCACGGTATCTGGCAGCAGTGTCTTCGCAACTCACCACTTGGGTTTCCGTGGAAAGCTGTATGTCGTTGGAGTCGTAGAACATAACCAGATTGTCCAATCCCAACGTACCAGCTATTCTGGCTGCTCCAAGGCTAATCTCCTCCTGAATGCCGCCATCGCTGATATATGCGTATATTGTTTCTTTGGCAAATGTGGGATTTCCTGTATGGGCTGCAAGGAATTTGGCAGAAATGGCTGCTCCGACAGCATAGACATGACCTTGTCCGAGAG
Source organism: Prevotellaceae bacterium UBA1743 (assembly GCA_002314945.1). GTDB lineage: Bacteria > Bacteroidota > Bacteroidia > Bacteroidales > Bacteroidaceae > Physcousia. Next base: position 18,004 of record DCHV01000103.1, on the reverse strand, counting down.
GACCGCTGCTATTCTCGATTCCTCTTTCTACACATACCTCGGGGTGACCTGGTGTTTCTGAACCCCATTGACGCAGTTCCTTCAACTCGTCCATGCTGAATTTGCCAATCATAGCTAATTGAGCGTACAACATAGGAGCCATGTGGCCTGGATCAAGGAAGAATCGGTCACGTCCTACCCATGAGGGGTTCTTTGGATCAAACGTAAGGTATTCGCTGAACAGAACGTTGATGAAATCCGCACCACCCATGGCTCCGCCTGGATGACCGCTCTTGGCCTTTTCTACCATTGATGCAGCTAAGATACGGATATTGTCTGCTGCTCGATTGAGTGTCTTGATATTGTTCATTGTCTTGTCTGTGTGTATTAATTATTTCCGAGTTACAAAAGTACTTAAAAATCGTCAACCTTAGAAATATCGGTTTACTTTTTTTGTTATATCTTTCCTAATATGCGGTCCATCACCCAGTTTACACTGGTGGCGCTCAAACTGTCGGATGTGCAAATGGATCGCCCTTGGAGGTGTTCAACTACGCTTTGGATAAGTGGGGCTTGTACATAGGTTGGGTTTTCCACCATTATCTCTTGTCTTCCTGTACTGGTGTGGAGTGCAATAGGATCGTAGGTAAATACCGAGAAACAAATTTGTCCCTTGTCGCCAATTAACTCAATGCGGTCTGTCTTGGCGCTCTCGTGACTGACGAAACACCATGAGCCACTGCCTGGGAGACCATCGTGAAACTGAAAAGCTGCGCTGACCGTGTCTTCGGTTTGGTAGAGTCCACCACGATTGGAATGGTATCCGCGTGCATGTGTGATAGGTCCGAAAAGGTTTTGGAGCAAGTCAATCTGATGTGGTGCCAAATCATAGAAATATCCTCCTCCTGCGATGTCGCGTTGGACACGCCACGGCAGATCTGTACTGTTGTAATCAAGATCACGAGGGGGTACGGCAAAACGTATCTGTACGTTTATTATTCTTCCGATAGTTCCCTCTTCCACCAGTTGTTTTACTTTTTGGAAATAAGGTAAGTACCTGCGGTAGTAGGCAGCAAAACAGGGTACTTTAGTCTGTTCTGATACACGATTGATACGCTGACAATCGAAGTAGCTACTGGCCAAGGGCTTTTCCACATATACGGGTTTTCCTGCTTTCATCGACATGATTGCGTATGTGGCATGGGAGGATGGTGGCGTAGCAATATACACCGCATTCACCTCGGGATCGTCTATCAATTGTTGGGCGTCAGTGTACCAACGTGATATGTCATTCTTTTCGGCATACATCCGAGCTTTTTCGTGACTTCGGCTCATGACTGCCACTACACTCGAACCCGCAATTTTACTGAAGGCTGGTCCGCTTTTCTTTTCAGTTGCTTCACCGCAGCCGATGAAGCCCCATTTTATTTTCTTTTCCAAATTTAACTGTATTTATTACCAGATATCCTCTGGCGTATAGGGATTGTCATAGACTTCCTTGGGACAATACTCGATGTAGTCCTGCAGAAGTACACGATCGTTGTAGTCGAGACAGCTTTTGAAACGCAAGTAATAGGTCTTGTCTGGATCCATGTACTGACGTACCAAGATGCGTCGCATTTGGGTGGAAATTTCTCGCGCAGACTTGACTCCTCCGCTTCCGAAGAGGATAGGCGCCTTCATAAACCCTTGCATACGCATTTTTTTCTCTACCTCGATGTTGTAGTCATCATCTTCCGTATCTGCTTCCCATCCCAAGTTGCTCGGAGTGGTGGCTACAGGGGTGATGCGAAGTTCTCCACCCAATTGCATATCCAAAGGTATGTCTGTGGGAGGAAGCTTCTCCAAATTGTCTCCCCAATACACTTGCGCGATGCCTCGGTTGGGATCGGTGGCAGAGATGTGGAAACGCAGTTCGTATGTTCCAGCACGAGGAACGGGTGGAAGACGATAGGTTATATCATATATCTTCCATGCATACACCTCGTCTCCATAATACACAGGCCAGTTGTTACCCAATGCACTATTGTAGAAGAAGTTTCCTTCGTCACCGATAAACAAATCTTCGAAATACTGATATTCGCTCTTGGTGGGGAAATAGCCAGCCCTTGCCAAACGATAATCGTTGTTCAATAGTTCGGAGAACATGGCACCAATATCGATGCGTATGCGCTGTGTGCCGAGGTTTTGTGCTGTAGCTTCGTCAAACAGTAATATTTTGTCAATGGGATAGAGCATGGCGTTGCGTACATTGTTTTCCCCCGACATATCTGGGGTACCAATGCGTATGCCTTCTTTGTCTGGGTCACAACTCAGTTCATGATAGGTACCATGACGACTGTTGTCGATATTTGGAAAACGATTGATGAAGATTCCATGACTCTCGGCACTCTCATAGAGTTTCATCAACCGTCGATGTCCCATCGTTGTGTAGAAATCCGACATGGCGACTGTGAGTTGCTTCAGTGAAAGCGAATATCCCTTCTCGTTCTGATGCATCACAAGTCGGTCGGTAGCAAGCCGTTCAGGGAGATAGTGATAGGTGACAAAGCGGTTGAGAAGGTTATCTTTCGATGTATAATCCTTGTCGCGTTTGGCATTGGGATAAACATTGTGCTCCACCAAGTAATTATACACGTCTTCTACCGTGATGTTTTTCGCAGGCTTTCCCAAGGTCTCGCTCCACAAACTGTCAGTCTCTGCAAAACAGGTGAAGCCGAAATACCGATGTTGTGGGTACATTGATGCCTCTTCTGACTTGAACTCACTTTTCAGGTATTTCATCTCGTATTCGTAGTCCATCACAGCCTTCAGCGTGTCTATCATGCCCACGGCTTTGGTGAGCAAGGCCATGACGTAATATCCCTCTTTTCGGCTGGTGATGATACTGGAGAATAAATCGCCCAACGTGTTGTTGGTCGGAGCTACCACGGCATTCATGGAATGGATGATGCCGTTGATGGCAACAATGTCGCGATTCTTGGTGTCTATGGCGCAATCGTTGATTAGGATGTCCGCACTATCCGTGTAATTGTAGTGCACGGCCAATTTACGATCGTACATGTTAGGAGTCAATATCTCGGCATTTTGAGCGGTAGGGAAATCGTAGGTCTGCAAGGCTTGCCCATTGTCCCCACTATCGATGATACTATTCAAGACTACCACCTTCCGCAAGGAATCCAACTTCTTTTGGTCGGTGATAGCATCCCAACTGGCTTTGGCAATGACTCCTTTGCTGACCATGGAATCCAGATAACATTGGATGGCTCGATTGGTAGGGGCAAAGCATGTATAGTGTCCGCGGGCTGACATCAGTTGCATGACGGATGTTTCGGAAATCTCGCTCAAGGGGACTACTTCCAGCAACTTGCAATACTCGCTATAGTCCTCATGTTTCTGTAGGTAACCTGCAATGGATTCTTGCTTGAAGACATAGCGTGCCGAGGTATCTACCGATTCGGTGCATCCAGAAATGAATATGGTCAAAAGGAATAGAACTGTGAATACGTAAATTTGTTTCATTTTAATGCTCATTATCACTGCGAAATTACATAATAATTTCGGTTCTATGAAGAAAGGGTGTTAAAAAGTAAGAAATTTTCTTGTTTTTTGTGTTCTTGCGTTTTGTTGTCAGAATAAATGTGTAATTTCGCATTCCGAATTTTTGTAAAACATGGAACAAATTAACGATAATGAACAAAGGATCATGGTTCTGAATCATGATCGTTCGTATGTGAGGAGTCTGACAATGGGCATTCGTGTGGCAATGGATCATGTAGGTCAGATGTGTAAGTATTCATGGCCCTCGGCTTTGTTTACTCTTTTTCTGCCTTTTCCAGGTATCATTTTCTTTTTCGGCCAAATAGATGCAATCCTGAGACGTTGGACTATTTTGGGCTATGTACCCGCCACCACGGCAAAGGCTTTGAAAACGGATATTCTGTATGCGACAAAGCGAGAGGTTTTTCTCTTCCTGTTGTTATTGGTGATGACAGCCATAGGCGTGCTTGCCTTTTTCCTTCCTATTGCCAAGGGACTGTCTGTTTTGATTGGCGCGTTGGCTCTAATCCTCGTGATGTTAGTGTTGCTTCCCTTGGATTACAGTTTGCTTCGTATTGCCTATTCTGACCGTTCTTTGCTTAAATGTTTGTCGGATTATGGCAAGGGACTGCGCCATTTCGGTAGTTTGTTCGCTTTTGATTTGCTTGGATTTATCATGATGGGTTGCTATTCAATGTTGGTTTGCCTTCCATTGGCAACAGTTCTATTGGTAAAGTCACAAGCTTCTGCAGCACGTGCCATTGGTGATTTGGCCGAGTTGCCGATTTCCTTCCTACTTATATCCGTCTTAGCGTATATCGTGTCTATGTCGCTTCTTCTCTTCGGTATTCAGGTATTCAGCTTTTCTCGCTGTCTGTTGTGGGGCTCAATTGAAGAAGTTCCAGCTGAGTCCGAGATGGAAGGTGCGGGGATTGATGGGATGGTGAGGAGCCCAAAAGTAATGGCCTGACCCTTGGTTTACGTGGTTCATAGCCACATACATCCTGCAATGTTTCAGATGTAGGTTCAGATAGACATTCACAATAGGATAGTTGCCTACCTTTACACGGGCATAGTGGTCATCCTGTACTGCAAACTGTTGGATGGATGGAGCGTAATCAGGTGCGTAGTAGGAGGTGAAATAACGTACATCAGCACCCGCCTGTACACGTAGTACCTTGGCGATATGGAACAGGAAATACAGATTGGAATATATCGAGAGGTCGGGTAGGGGAAGTACTTTTTCATCTGAGGATTTTTGGTAAGAGATTTCGTTGTCCCAATGAAGTATCTTCAGTTGTAAATCCTGCGACAGCGTTGCTCCAAAGACTTGCACGTTTCCGCTCTTTTGAAGCACAGCTACATTGTGGCTGTAATCGCCAGGAAGTATGCTCGTACTGTCTGTACCCAACAAAGTGTTACGCATCCCGAAGTAGGTGTAGTTCGTGATATTCTCAAACCCAACGTTCAATTTCGTCTTTGTCTTACTATAGCGTAGATCTCCGTCGATTCGTGTTCTGAACTGTCTGTCTAAACTGTTGTCCCACCACGTGGATTGTGAGTGGTAATGGCGCAGGTAGAAACCTGGCTTTTCGTGATAGAGCATACTATGCACGTCGAATTGTAGCGAATCTTTTCGTTCTCTCCCCGTATGAAAGTTGAAATTGAGGGTTCCGTCCAACTTGAAATCGCCCGTATTTTCTCCTACAAGCCATAGTTCACCATCAATGAAATAATGCAGAAGTGAGCCTTGGGTACGTGACAGCTCGCTGCCGATGGAGATGTCATTCTCTGTCCATCCCTTTTGATAGACTGAATCTCCAATGAGAGCAGGCAGACGGTAGTTCCTCAGTTGATGTGTGGCAAACAGGCTGATTCCCATCTGCGCCCATTTGTTGAAACCTTCGCGCAACGCGACTCCCAACGTATTACGCAGACTCAATGCCTTTGTCTCATCTTTTACATTGTCCAGATTTCCATAATAGTTGTTGGTGTAGTAGTTCTCGCTGTTTTCGTGTGCAATGTAGGAGTGAGTGAGTCGTTTCAGTTCCAGCGTGTGGATGAAGCTCGTTACAGGAATGTACTCTGTGGGGATGATTTGGGAGTTTTGCCATGCCTGACGTAACGAGTCGAGTACTATGTTTTGTCGTACGCTATCTTCTTTCAGTACAGTACGCAGGCTGTCAGACAATGTCATCAGTAGCTCAACATCGGCCGGCATTTTTGGCTTCAGTGAGTCTGGAACCTCTATTTCCCGTGAATAGCCTGCGTTGGCTTTTTGAGTAAAATAGAAAGTTTGTTCGTGATTGCGGTTCCATGCCTGATTTAGCATGACAGGAATTTCTGTCGAACCATATTTTTGCGGGAAACTTTGGGGATTGGTGATGTATGCGTCATCTTCGATACCTCCATTCTCGGCTTCCTTCATGTGATTGACGTTGAAGAAGGCGTGCATCCCGTATTTTTCTCCCTGATAGTAGCCGAAGAATGAACTCCCGAACATACTCGTGTTGCTACTATTATAGAATCCCCTTCCATATAGGTAATCCAGTTTGAATCCTATACCTGAGATTTTGTTGATGTTGCTGGCAAAATAGGCCCTGATGCGATCTTCTCCATTTTGTGCGCTACCGCATTTGTGATAGGCCAGGTTGGTGATGGGACTCTTCGTGTTGGTGAAACGGAATTCAGATAGACTCTCCCGAAAAAAACTTAATGGATCAAGGAAAAGGAGATTGCTGATGGCTCCCCGATTCAGGTAGATACGATTGAGTCGTGGCGAACCTAAATTTCCCAACATGGAGTACTGTCCCGTATAACCCTCCGTGTTGTTGTAGTTCTGGAAATTATGGACTACCGTGTCGTTGTTTTCTGCCTCGATGATTGTGCCCAGACGTGGAGCGAGTTTCCATTGGAAGACACCGACAGGAAGAGGCTCCTCTTCTTCGTCCTTATCTTCTGCATCACGTCCTCCCCAACTCAAACGGTTTCCTGCACCATCCTGATATTCCCCATTCGGGTCATTTATGCCATTTGTACCTTCCATTGTATTCACCCCTTCATGTCCAGTATTGTCCATCTCGTTGATCTGCGACCATAGAGATAGAGGAATACCTGCCAATAAAAGGACGAACCACAGAAACCTTTTCAACATCTTTTCCTTTCTGTCTGTTTTTTTAGAATACAAATCTGATGAAGAGTTCAATCACCTTGAATAACATACCGAAGGCAATGACACCCAGGGCCCACAGCTTGTTCTCCTCGGTGGTGAAATACCATACCAATCCGATGACTGCAAACAATAGGAATATACTATTCAGTGCATCCCGGGTCTTCTTGTTGTTGCCTCCTTTTGCCCTTTTCTTTCGAATACGTTCTACCTGTTCTTCCAGACTCAGGCTTTCGTCTCGCTTCTTCATCTTCTATTTCAGGGCGTTTTGGGCAGAACGGAAGATGGCCTCTACTCGATCCACTGTCTTGCGACGGAACTTTCCACTTCGGGGGTACAGTTTTGTACCAGCCTTGTTGAGGGATTCACTGTCAGAGATCCATTCTTCTGCTTTGTAGGTCGTACCGTTGTTTCCCTCCATGTCCTCGTTGTAGTAGTAGGAAATCTGGTTGATATCCATTTTTGCCTGTCCTTCCGATATAGCGATAGTCACTTGGTAGCGGAAACGTGTCTGGTCGAGGTTGAGGAACTTTTTCTTGAAAATCATACGTTCCTCTACGCGAGCCACGAGGGTACCATCGCTTTTTCCATCAGACACGATGCGGGTACGCAGATCTTGGATGGCGGGTGACACCAACGAGTCATTCACGAATTTCCCGAGCGCTTCCGTGATCTGTTCCTTTGTCTTTCCCTGGGCATCCAGTGTCTTGCTGAATGTGACTACTCCGTTCACTTCGGGTACTGCACCTTTCAGATACTTGCTGTCATCGGTGTTTTTGGCTTGGCTCATCATAGGGAGCATCAGGCATAACGCCAATAGAATCTTTTTCATATTATCTTTATCTTTTTTATATTGTTTGTCGTATTCTCATGAATCAAACTATTCGTAGCGTATGGCTTCGATGGGATCCATACTGGCTGCTTTCCGCGCTGGTACATATCCGAAGAAGATACCGATGAAAGCACACACACCAAAACTCAGCAGCACACTCCACAGGGGCACGCTACTGGGTACCAGGAATACGGTCTTGGCCAACCAACTGCCTCCGTAGCCCAATCCGACGCCTAACAAGGCTCCCGTAAGTGAGATCATGATACTCTCGATGAGGAATTGGCTCATGATGTCAATGCCGCGTGCTCCGACCGACATACGAAGGCCGATTTCCTTGGTTCGTTCCGTTACACTTACCAACATGATGTTCATGATGCCGATACCTGCCACCAACAGCGAGAAGGCGGCAGCCACTACCAGAATGATAGTGATAGTGTCCATCGTGGTGCTCATGGTTTCCATGATCTCTTGTTGCGAACGTACTGTGAAATCATCCTCCGCGTCCTCTTTCAGTTTGTGGTTTCTGCGCAGAATGGCACTCACCTCTTCGATGGCCTCATCACTCAGTTCTTCACTCAGTGCACTTACTTGGATGTTGCTGAAATAGGTTTGTGCGGCGATACGCTTCATTACGGTCGAATAGGGAGCTATGAGCAGGTTGTCTTGGTCCATACCCCAGTTGTTGTAACCTTTTGCCTTCAGCACACCCACGATGCGGAATGGAATACTCTTGAATCGGATGGTCTTTCCTACACAATCGTAGTTCTTGTCACCGAAGAGTTCCTTTACAATCGTCTTTCCTACGAGGCATACCTTGGCGCTTTTCTTCACATCTTCCTCTGTGAAGCAATCTCCCTTTTCTATCGTCCATCGCTTGATGCTGATGATTTCGGGACTGTTGCCGTACAAGGTGGAATTGGTGTTCTTGGCTCCGTAGATGACCTGTCCTGAGCTGTTCACTTCGGGACTTGCATGGGTAACCAATGTGGCTTCCGACATGATGCTTTCGTAGTCGGCCATCTTCAGGGTCTGCATGGCACTCGGATCCTGGCGCACACCGCCTCTCATATCCGCTCCGGGACGTATGGTCAACAGATTGGTTCCCATTTTGCTCAATTCCTCGCGTACACTTTGCTTGGAACCTTGGCCGATAGCCATCATGATGATGACCGCAGCCACGCCGATGATAATGCCCAGCATACTCAGGAAGGAGCGGAACTTATTGCTCAGGATGGCTGTCAGAGCCACTTTTAGCAGATTCTTTATGCTCATGTCGCTTTAGTCGTCTTTAGGGAGAGGTAAGGCTGCCAGTGCCTCGGCAGCGTTCAGGATATTTTCGTTTATCACGTCTTCTCGTATCTGTCCGTCGCGCAACATGATATTGCGTCCGCTGTAGCGTGCTATCTCGGGGTTGTGGGTGACGAAGATGATGGTTCTTCCTTGGCGATGGAGTTCCTGGAAGAGGCAGAGAATCTCGAACGAGGTGCGTGTGTCCAGGTTTCCGGTTGCTTCGTCGGCCAGTATCACGGCAGGATCGTTCACCAAGGCTCGTGCGATGGCTACACGCTGCATCTGACCACCCGACATCTGGTTGCTCTTGTGATCGAGACGGTCGCCCAATCCTACGGCTTGGAGTGCTTGGATGGCTGCTTCTCTCCTCTGGCGGCTGTTGTAGTTCTTGTTGTACATCAGAGGCAGTTCCACATTCTCCACGGCCGTTGTCTTGGCCAGTAGGTTGTAGTTCTGGAAGATGAAACCGATCTTACGGTTGCGCAACACGGCTCGCTCTGCGCGTTTCATTTGCCTTACCGATACTCCATCCAGGTAGTATTCTCCACTGGTAGGTGTGTCGAGGCAACCTAATTGGTTCAGCAGGGTACTTTTTCCAGAGCCGGAGGTGCCCATGATGGTTACAAATTCCCCTTCGTGAATCTTGAAACTCACACCACGCAGGGCTTTCACCACCTCGCTTCCTACATGGAACTCGCGGCGTACGTTCTGTAGCTCGATGACTACCTTACGTTTCTCCTCTCCCATTATTTTTTGTTGTTGTTCTTGTTCTTTGGTTTTGGCATGAATGGATTGGTGCTTTGGGGAGCTCCCTCTTCTTCTCCACCCATCATGGCATTGCTCTGAACATCCGTGAGTACCATGGTACCTGCGTTCAAGCCACTCAGTACTTGTGTCAAAGTGCCGTTGGTCGTACCCGTTTCCACGGCAATGGCCTTTAGATTGGCACCCTCTTTCACCCATACCTTCTGTTTTGCCTCGACCGGAGTAATGGTTTCCCCGTCGTTCAGCATTGCTTCGCTGGGGTTGAAACGTAATGCCTTGCTTGGCACGGTCAGTACATCCTTCAGTTCCAATGTGTAGATAACTACATTGGCTGTCAGACCTGGTTTTAGTTTCAGATCCTCGTTAGGCGCGCTTATCACTACTTCGTAGGTGACCACATTGCTTTCTGTGGTAGCCTCTTGGCGTACCTGGGTTACACATCCGTCGAATGTGTCGTTGGGGAATGCATCCACCGTGAACGTTACCCTTTGCCCTTCTTTTACCTCGCCTATGTCAGCCTCGTCCACGTCGGCAATCACTCGCATGGCGGTAAGGTCCTGGGCAATGGTGAAGAGGGTGGGGGTGTTGAAGCTGGAGGCTACCGTCTGGCCTTCCTCCACTTCCTTGCTCAGTACCACACCATCGATGGGACTGGTGATGGTGGCATAACCTAAGTTCGTCCGAGCTTTCTTCACGTTCTCCTTTTGCATCGATACGGTCTGTTGTGCCTTGTTGTAGCTCAGGCGTGCCTGTTCGTAGTCGTTGGCACTTACCAACCCCTTTTCGTACAGTGCCGTGAAACGATGGTAGTTGGTTTCTTGGTATTCCAACTCGTTCTGTGCGTTCTTCAGGTTGGCTTGGGTACTGTTCAGCTCGCTCATCAGGTTGGTACGGTCCAGCTCGGCAATTACTTGTCCGGCTTTCACTACGCTGTTGTAATCGACGTAGAGCTTGCTTACGATACCGCTCACCTGAGTACCCACTTCTACACTTGTTACCGGTTCTATCGTACCTGTGGCTGTCACACTCGTGGTAATGTCCTGCTTGGTCACTTCTGCCTCGGTGTAACTGAAAGTGATTTTCTTTTCACAACTGCTACATATACCTGTCAACAGTATGAATGCAGCCATGGGGATGTATGCTTGTTTTCTCATCGTATATGTTTTTTCTATTTTTTACAAATTGATATCTTCTCCCGTGTAGAATTTCAGCAACTGAATGTTCAGCAAGGTGGTGTATTTGCTTTGCAGCATCGCTTGCTCGGCCGTGATCAGGTTGTCCCTGCCCTGGAGCACGTCCACCACGTTCTTCAGCCCGTTCTCGAACTGTTCGTTCAGGAGTTCGTAGCTTACCTCCTGACTTTTCACGCGTGCTTGTGCGGCCAGGAAATTCTGCTGGTTGCTGTTGGCATTTATCCAATATTGCTCGATCGTACTGCTTAGTGTGTTTTTCTTGTCCTGCAAATCCAACTGCGATGAGGCCTTCTGCAGTTTGGCCTGTTTCACGTTGCTGCTGTTCTTGCGGTTGTCAAAGATGGGTACGCTCACGGTTACACCTGCACTCATGTTCAGATTGGTCTTCATTTGCTCACCCCATGAATCGTTGCTTCCCGAGGTGTGGTTGGCACCTAAACTTGCGCTGGCTGATATGGTGGGCAGATAGCCTCGCTTGGCTATGTTTAGGTTCAGGTCGGCAGCATCAATGCTCAGTTCTGCGCTCTTTATTTCCGGTCGTATATCCAAGGCTTTTTGATAGGCTTCCTCTGCACTGGGAATCAGAGCCAGGACTTCGTCATCGGTGGGAGCTTCCCCCTTGATGTCGAACTCGGTGTTCAGGTCCAGTTCCAACAGAGCCTTCAACTGTCGCTTGTAGTTGGCGATTTGCGTCTTGCTGTTTACCACGTCGTACTGGCTGCTGCTCAGCTGGGCTTCCAGTTGCGCCACGTCTGCCTTGGCCAACTGCCCCTGTTCCTGCATTTCCCTTCCTCTTTCATACTGCTTGGTGGCGGTCTCCAGCAAGGTTTCGTTTACTTTCTGAGCCTCCTTGGTGTATAGAATCTGCACATAGAGCTGGGCAATCTGTTCCTGGATGGTCAGCTCGCTTTGCTCGGTGTTCAGTTCCGTGATTTCGTTCTTCAGTTTTTGTGCCTCGATGTTCTTCTGGCTTATTCCGCCATCCCACAGCGTCATACGTGCATTCAGACCGTATGTGCCCTGATATGTCACGTTGTTCTTTGTTTTCGTCACCTGATCACCTTGTACCACGCTCATCACCTCGGTAAAGGGGCGATAACCCACATTCTGACTTGTGCTGAAGCTTAGGCTTGGTAACAGTGCGCCTTTGTTTTTCCACAAGGCGACATCCCCCTCCTCCTCACTGATGCGGTTCTTCTGGATTTGGATATTGTGTTCCAGTGCATGGGAAATGCAATCCTGCAGATTCCATACATTCTGGGCGCTTGCAGTAAACCCTATCAAAAAGGCGGTACTCAGGAACAATGTTGTTCTTCTCATAATTCGATTTTTCAAAACCAGTGCAAATATACTCGTTTTTCTCCATATTGAAGGTGTATGGCTCTTGAACTTTAATTATTTTTATACAAAATGGGTTGTTTTCCATACAAAACCATTCCTCCGTTTGTGCAAAGGGATAAAATGGACTACTTTTGCATCGGTATTAAATTTTTGTTTGCGTATGTTTTCTGGAATAGTGGAAGAGACAGCACGTGTAGTGGCTATCGAACATGAGCAGGATAATGTGCATTTCACATTGAGCTGTTCTTTTGTGGATGAGTTGGGAATCGATCAGAGCGTGGCTCACAATGGGGTATGCCTTACCGTGGTCAGGATTCAGGATGGTACTTATACGGTCACAGCCATGCGGGAGACACTGGAGTGTAGCAATTTGGACCTGCTGTCGGTGGGCGACCTTGTCAATGTGGAACGGAGTATGCAGATGAACGGGCGATTGGATGGCCACATTGTACAGGGACATGTGGATCAGACAGCCACCTGTATCGATGTGCAGGATCAGGAGGGTAGTCACCAATACACGTTCCGTTACCAGAGCTCACGCGAGATGGTGGCTCATGGTTATTTTACGGTTGACAAGGGGAGTGTCACGGTCAATGGAGTCAGCCTTACCGTGTGCCGTCCTACTGCCGACACCTTTCAGGTGTGCATCATTCCCTACACTTTCGAGCACACCAATTTCCACGCCATCAAGCCGGGTACGGTGGTGAATCTGGAGTTCGACATCGTAGGCAAGTACCTGGCACGTATGCAGGACTTGCTCAATTCTTGAAATTACAAGGCGTGGTCTGCGCCTACACTGATGCCCTGCCATGCCTTCAGGTTGGTCCATGGCGTGAAGGGTTCTGTCCAGAAAGCATCTGTGGAGGGCAATCCCAAGGGGAGGAATACCGACATGCACAGATAGGTGCTTCCTGTGTTGATGTATGTCTCCGACATCTTTAGCTGGTGTCCGGAGAAACCCACTGTCAACCATCCGTCCTTGTCGAAATTGCCTTTGGTGGAAAGCTGGCGTCTGATGACGGATGTCAATGCGGAACGTACTTGTCCTGCGGATAGCGACTCGGGCAGACGATGGTAGTACGAGGTGTGTGCCAACGAATGGAATGCGCCGAAGCGATAGCAGATGCTTCTGCCTACACAGGGGAAGGTTCCTTCGGGGGAAATCAGACGTTCCTGCTGTACTGCATACCGCTGCTGGCGTTGCAATTGTTTATCCAGCATATCCCCCACATCCTTCCCGTGTTTCTGCATCAGTATCAGCACGTCTGTCAACATAGGATGGATGACAAAACTATTGTAGTAGTCCTGATGATATTGCGGTCCATCGCTGTACAATCCATCTCCCACATACCATCCTTCTTCGATGAAGCGTTTTACACCATAGATCAGGATGGAGTCGTTGCATTCACCCGTCATGTCCAGCAGTGTGGCTTCTACCATCGAAGCAAAGAGCAGCCAATTGTTCCCCCAGGCCTGTATCTTGCTGACGGTTTTCAGTTCTCGTATCAGGTTCTCGCGTGTGCGTGCATCCATACGATTCAGAATCTGTGTCCTGGCGCGTATCAGTCCTTGGCACAGGAAGGCTGCATCCACCAGTGGCTGGCGATTGATGCGTTCATCGAAGATTTGATGATCGGGCGAGGTGGGATCCACCGCATGACTCAGAGCACGCAGGGTGCGGTCGATGTATTCTGCGCGTAGTTTCCCTTCCTTCGTCTCGTCTGGGCCCAGCTCCAGCCAAGCCCCTATTCCGCACATGGTACGGCCAAAAGCCTCCAGATAAGCCATTTCGTGTGGCTTGTCCTGTGTCTCCAGTGGCATGTTGGAGCGTAGCGTTTCTTCACTCAGGTTCCAGATGACAGGCCGCGCAATCTGGTCGAGTGTCTTCACCCAATATGCCCTGTCTGCTTTGCCATTGTTCTTGGCTTCTGTTTCACATGGAATGGTGAGGAGTACCGTGCAGAATAGAATACTCAGTAGGAAGGAGAATCGCTTCATTTGCGTGTGCGGGTTTTGCTAAAAAATAATTATACCAGACCCGTCACCATCGTTGATGATGTCGAAGTAGGTATCCAATTCTGATACGTACAATCCCATTTGAAGGATGGCTTCTGTACCAGACCATACACTTTCACCATTTATACTATAGCCGACTTGATTTGCCCTCAGGAAATTGATCTCGGTGTTTTCTATGTTCAGGTTGTCCTTTTTGGTGAATACAGTTTTCCAATTCACCGTTCCTTCGTTTTTGACAGGGATAGCTATCGAACATTTCTTTATTCGTTTCTCCAGTCCCGTGGACAGTGCGCTATCTGCAAGAAGTATATTATCCAAAATTTTCTGAGACAATTCGGTTGAACCATCAATCGTCATGGGCGTGAAGTCGCTATCAGACAATTTCTTGATGGTGGAATCACCATCAGCATACACCTTCAGGGTAACGTCTGCACAAACGAGCAGGCTGTCGTTGAAGGCAAGATCCAACAAGAACTCCCTTGTCTTCTCCTTCTCCACGGGATCCTTCTTTATTTCTTCATCATCACCACAATTTGTGAAACTCATGGCCATCACCAGGGCCAAAACAGGGAATAAATACTTTTTCATTTCTTTTTGTTATTTTTGTTTTTGCAAATGTACACCTATTATTTCATTCATCGGAGATATTTCTGTAAAAAATGTCATTTATCTGAATCATTCCTTTTTAGCCTGCATTCAACTTTGACTGGAGTTAAGCAAAAATCACTCAACATATAGTCGGGTTTAAGGTAAAATCCATTCAACTTTTATTAGGGGGATTACACGTTTGTGACGCTTGTAACGCTTGTAACGCGTGTAGTTTGTGAAATTTTTCCTTGAAAATCAGAGGGTTATTTTCTCGGGCGTTACAGCGTTACAGCGTTACAAACCTTTTTTCAGTTTTTGAAATACACGGACACGGATTCATGTCGGTGTACACCCATTGTGTTTGGGGGGGACTTAGAGGGGGTTTTTGTTTTAAAGAAAAAAATATAAATAAATATCTTAATATATAATATATATAAATAAGGTTTTCTGACTGTGGTCGTGGTCGTGTCGGTGTATTTCCGTTACAAAAATTCCTTTGTAACGCTGTAACGCTGTAACGCTGTAACGCTTTGCCGGAAAAATTTCCGTCATAGCGCGCTCATTCTATACCGAGATATTTTCTATCCCATGACGAGATTTCTGCATTTCCATTGTGAGAAATTTAGGAAATTAGACATTTAGACATTTCGGAAATTAGACACCCCCCAAAGACAAAAACCCCTTCGAAAAAGCTCAGGGCAGGCGACAAAAACACCTTTCTGGACTTCTTCTCAGAATCATCTGCGACGATTCCGCATCTATCTGCTTCCAAAAACAGCTATCTGCCGAAGTCCACAAAGGTCATAAACCATCCCTCTCCGAGGGAATAAACCGACTCATGACTCTCGCCTCTTGACAAAGGGAACTTGCCTCTCTCTCGTTATGGATGGAATTCCTTGATGAAGGAGACGAAGAGTTCTCCGTACTTTTGTCGCTTGTATTCTCCTATACCACTTATCTGGCCGAAGGCTTCGGTGGTGAGGGGCTTTTCCTGTGCCAAGGCATGAAGTACCTTGTCGGAGAAGATGATGTAGGGGGGCATCCCTTGCTCCAATGCAAGTTTGCGGCGAAGCTCGCGCAGTGCATCAAACAGGGCGGTGTCTTCCTGGACTTCCTCGGGTTGCGGGGGTGTGAGGTTCAGGTGGGTCTGATAGAGTGCTTCTGTCTTCCTCCTCCGTTTCTGCGTGGACCGTGCTGGTGGCTCGGCTTCCCGTACGATCGCCAATTGTGCCGTGGCTCGTCCGAAGAGGACGTCCCTGCCTGCATCGGTGATGCGCATGTGGCAATGGTTGTCGTATTGCAATTCGACATACCCTGACTGGAGCATCTGCAGCAGGTAGTCGCTCCAATCCCGTATGGGCAGGTCGTGTCCTGCTCCGAAGGTCTTGATGGAGTGATACTGATGATTCTTTACCTCGGGGCTGTATATCCCACACAGGATGTCGGCACAGGTGCGCATGGTGATGTTCTCTCCCGTCCTCATGATGGCGCTCAGTGCCTTCTGGACGAGTTGCGTCCCGTCGAATCTCTGTGGGGGATTGCGGCATACATCGCAGTTCCCGCAATTGCAGGTGGTGGGCTGGCCAAAATAATTGAGGAGTATCCTGCGGCGGCATACGTCGGATTCGGCATATTCCCTCATCCTTCTTAGCCTTTCCATGTTCACTTCCTTCTGGCCGCTCTCCTGGGCGAAGTGTGTGAGCTGGATGATGTCGCTGACGGAATAGAACAACAGGGTGTCGCTGGGTAGTCCGTCCCTGCCTGCACGGCCTATTTCCTGATAGAAGTTCTCTATGCTCTTGGGCAGGTTGTAGTGGATGACGAAGCGGACATTGCTCTTGTTGATTCCCATGCCGAAGGCGATGGTGGCACAGACGACCTGAATACGGTCGTTGATGAAGTCTTCCTGAGCCTTGTCGCGTTCGTAGTTGCTCAGCCCTGCATGATATACAGTGGCTGTGAAATGGTGTGTCTGGAGGAACTGCGCGGTCTGCTCGGCGTTCTTTCTGCTCATGCAGTAGATGATCCCGCTGTCGTCCCTGTGCCTGATCATGAAATTGAGTATCTCCCTGCGCTTCCCCGACGCGTCGAGTCCGCGCATCACATCCAGATTGAGGTTGGGGCGGTCGAAGTCGGAAATGAAGACACGTGCGTCGGGCATCTTCAGCTGTTCCAATATGTCGGTGCGTGTCACCTTGTCGGCCGTGGCGGTCAGTGCCAGGATGGGGACTGTGGGGTATTGTTCCCTGAGCACTCCGAGCTGGAGGTATTCCGGCCTGAAATCATGGCCCCATCCCGAGATGCAGTGTGCCTCGTCGATGGCGAACAGGGAGATGCGTATATGGGGGATGAGGATGGGCAGTTCCATCATCAGGCGCTCGGGGGAGATGTACAGAAGTTTTACCATGCCTTCGATGCATTCCCTGCGTATGATGGAGTTCTCTGTCTCCGAACTGGCGCTGTTGAGTGCGCGTGCTGCGATCCCGTTTGACCGGAGGGCTTCCACCTGATCCTTCATCAAGGAAATAAGGGGGGATACGACTATCGTGAGCCCCGTAAACATGAGGGCTGGGACTTGGTAGCACAGGCTCTTTCCGCCGCCTGTGGGCATGAGTACCAATGCGCTCTTCCCCTGGAGGACATGGTCTATTATCCCGCTTTGCCCTGGGCGGAATGCGTCGTAACCGAAATATCGTTTTAATACTTCTTCCTTTTCCATGAAATGATAAAATGTAAGGCAAAGATACCATTTTATTATCGGTTTTTTTTTGCAATGATGAATAAAAAACATATTTTTGCAGAAGAATAAAGTAAATTTTGTCATGGGAAAGTACAATCTGACCGAAAAAAAGGAGAAAACACCATTGTATCGTCTGCTCATAAATCCAGCTATGGTGGAGAGCCTGTATGAGAAAATAATGGCGAAATTCATCATCGAGAAAAAATATCGAGATCCTAACTACAGCGCTCAGATGATGGCCAAGGAACTGGACACGAATACCCGCTACATCAGCGCTATCGTGAACCTGCGGTATCAGGATAACTATTCCCAGATGGTGAATGAGTTCCGGATAAAGGAGGCTATGTATATCCTGAAGGATCCCCATTGCGAACAAATGACCATGGAGGACGTGGCGAAGACCGTGGGGTTTGCCAATCGTCAGTCCTTCTATGCTGCCTTCTACAAACGTACGGGGCAGTCTCCACGTGAGTTCCGGGATGCAAACGTTGCTTCTGCCAAGAAAGTCCTGGCCAAATAAAGAACACAAGTTTCGCATGTTTCCTATGTAT
>DCHV01000019.1:5154-5733 GCA_002314945.1 Prevotellaceae bacterium UBA1743 | reverse complement strand
GTTCGAATCCGTCAACGCCCACTCATATAGGATTTTTAAAGTTGATGGTTCAATGTAAGCCGCTAACTCACGATGAGTTGCGGCTTACGTTGTTTTGTATAGATTGAGCAATCAATCCACCGAGCTACGTTCCTCGTCCATCTTCTGGAAATCCTTCAGCCTCAGCACAAAACTATTGGTGAGATATTTATCGAGTACCACTGGATTGACGGAGAGTTCCTGAGGCGTACCATGGAAGAGGATTTGTCCCTCAAAGAGCAAGTATGCACGATCCGTGATACACAGGGTCTCCTCCACGTTATGGTCAGTAATGAGAACACCAATATTGCGTTGTTTCAGTTTCCATACGATGTACTGAATATCTTCTACGGCAATAGGATCCACGCCAGCAAAAGGCTCGTCCAACATGATAAACTTAGGGTCGATGGCAAGGCAACGGGCAATCTCCGTGCGTCTGCGTTCACCGCCCGAGAGTTGGTCACCCAGGCTCTTGCGTACCTTCTGCAACCGGAACTCGCTGATTAGGCTCTCCACTTTCTCCTTCCGATATTCGTTGTATTGCTTCGCATTGCCATCAAA
>DCHV01000019.1:0-5097 GCA_002314945.1 Prevotellaceae bacterium UBA1743 | reverse complement strand
ACACTCATCTTGCGGAACACGCTCGCCTCCTGAGCCAGGTATCCGATGCCCAAACGTGCGCGTTGATAGACAGGCAATTTGGTGATTTCCTTTCCTGCCAGATAGATATGTCCTGCGTTAGGGATTACCAATCCGGTAGTCATGTAGAACGAAGTCGTCTTCCCTGCTCCATTGGGGCCGAGCAAACCTACGATTTCCCCCTGTCGCACCTGGAAACTCACATTGTTAACCACCGTACGCTTACCATAGATCTTCACCAGGCCTTCACTTCTCAACTCAAGTGTTTCTTCCATCATAGACATTATTTTAGTTACAAAAGTACGAAAAAAGGCAAATACAACCGAGTGAAAGACTGATTTTTCGGAAGTATTTTAGTAATTTTGTCACACCAAAACGGGAAACGTATGTTTATCATTCATGGATTGACCACATTCGGGCGTTATCTCCTACTTATGGGACGTGTCTTCAGCATTCCTGAGAAATGGCGTGTATATATGAAGCAATACGCCAAGGAGATGTCTCAGTTGGGAGTAGATTCCATCGGTATTGTCTTACTCATCTCCTTCTTCATTGGAGCCGTCATCTGCATCCAGATCCGACTGAACATCCAGAGCCCATGGATGCCGCGGTTCACTACAGGATACACGACGCGAGAGATTATGCTTCTCGAATTTTCCAGTAGCATCATGTGCCTCATATTGTCGGGAAAGGTGGGGAGCAACATTGCTTCCGAGCTCGGTACGATGCGAGTAACACAGCAGATAGACGCCCTCGAGATAATGGGTGTAAACTCCGCTTCTTTCCTCATTCTGCCCAAGATAGCAGGTATGGTCACCATGATTCCCTTCCTCGCCATCTTCAGCATGGCATCGGGATTCGCAGGGGCCTACGCCACCTCCCTGTTCGGCATCATCACGGCCGACGACCTCACCGTAGGCCTGCTCCACAGTTTCAATCAATGGTACGTATGGATGTCCATCATCAAGAGCATCTTCTTTGCTTTCATCATCGCCAGCATCTCCAGTTACTATGGTTACACCGTCGAGGGAGGTTCTGTCGAGGTGGGAAAAGCCAGTACTAACGCGGTGGTTTACAGTAGTGTAAATATCCTTTTCGCCGACATATTCCTCACCTCCCTATTGTCATGATTGAACTCGGAAACATTCACAAGTCCTTCGAAGGACGAGAAGTACTCAAGGGTATTGATGCCCTATTCCATGAAGGGAAAACCAACCTCATCATCGGACAGAGTGGTAGTGGAAAGACGGTACTGATGAAGAATATCGTTGGCCTCTACACTCCCGACAGCGGAAAGATTTTGTACGACGGACGTGATTTCGTACAGATGAGCAAGAAAGAGAAAGTTCTCTTGCGCAGGGAGATGGGGATGATATTCCAGAGTGCCGCCCTCTTCGACAGCATTTCGGTGCTCGAAAACGTAAAGTTCCCCCTCGACATGTTCTCCGATATGAACGAGGCTGACCGTATCCAACGTGCCAAGTTCTGCCTCCAACGAGTCAACCTGCAAGGGGCGGAAGACAAGTTCCCCGGTGAATTGAGCGGAGGAATGCAGAAGCGAGTAGCCATTGCACGCGCCATAGCCCTCAATCCCCGCTACCTCTTCTGCGACGAGCCCAACAGCGGACTTGATCCTCAGACGAGCCTTCTCATCGACGAACTCATCCACGACATCACCACCGAATATAGTATCACCACCATCATCAACACCCACGACATGAATTCCGTGATGGGAATCGGTGAGCATATCATCTTCATCAGCGAGGGAAAAAAGGAATGGCAGGGATGCAAGGACGACATACTTACGAGTACCAACGAGAAACTCAATTCCTTCATCTTCGCCTCCGATCTCTTCCGCAAAGTGAAGGTAGCAGCCATGCAATGAGACGATACGCCAACATCAGCGACATAGAGAACACACCCACAGCATAAGACTATGATTAAAAGAAACCTATTGGTAGCAATTGCCCTCTCGGCAGCATTCTCCGCCCCCGCTCAGGTAGCAAGCACAACCGAGTTCACCCCAAGCGCAGACTTCCAGTGGAAAGTGAACATGCGCCATGACTACTCCCACACCCTGGTCAGTAAGTTATTCCTCTGCCAGGCCTGCTACGATGGCAAGTTGAGGATGCGGGATAACGGCAAGAAGGATCTCAGAATGAATCTCGACGAATGCCACGAGGCTATCAAGGCAATGGATGCTATCAGTTTGGGGATGTCCAAGGTCATCTATCTTGTCGGATGGCAATACAATGGACACGATTCCAAATATCCCGCATTTTTCGAGGGTAACACATCACTGACCCGACCTGGCGACAAAAGCCCTATCGAGAGCCTCAAATGGCTGATGAGAGAGGGAAAGAAATACCACACAGCTGTCAGTCTCCACATCAATCTCACCGACTGCTATCCCGATTCACCCCTGTTCGACGAATACGTCAGGGAAGATGTCATCGCTCGCGACAAGAACGGCAAGCTGATGGAAAGCGCCTATGGTTGGGGTTACAAGCTGAGTTATGTGGAAGAATACAATAAGGGCCTTCTTCAGAAGCGCGTTGACAGTTTGTGCCATCTCCTTCCTATCAGCAAGGCAGGCACCATCCATGTCGATGCCTTCATTGATCACGTTCCTCAGGAGATTCCCGACGAGAATGGCAATCTGCAATTCCTCAATGTCAGGCCGATGGACGCATATCACGGGCATACACCCGAGGAGGAGTCCGAAGCCCAGAGAAAAATCATCAAGTACTTTGACGACAAGGGCATAGATGTCACGACCGAATGGTTCAGCGAGGGATTCCCTGGCTATATCTCGTACGTCTATCATTATTACGACAAGTCGCTCTATACACGCTTCAGTGCGGCACAGCTGAGCGGTGGGGATGACGCCAGCAAGTATGCCGACCTGTTCGGGCACTGCAAACATATCGAGTCGATTTTCATCCAGCAGGAGAAATCCATGGAAAAAAAGATTGCGGAATTCAAGGACGCCTTCTGCCTTTCAAGCCTCAAGAGAGATTTCCTGAACCATTTCGACAGGATTCGTCTGACGGAATATACGAATGGGGATGCCGAGGTCACCTTTTCCGAGGGAGTCCGTACAACCCTTTCAGACGGAGTGGCGCGTCTGTGGCAGAATGAGGTCCTCCTTGCCGAGGGAGAGAATGTATTCATCCCTGCGCGATGGGTAGATGGGAAGAACATCATAGCATACTCTCACGACGGATATAAAGGGAGGGAGTGGACACTTCCTGCAGGCTTTGAAAAGTGCCGCAAGGCAATTGTCACCGAAGTCACCGCAGATGGAGAGACCAAGGTCGGCAAACTTCCTGTCAGGAACGGCAAGATTACCCTCTCGGTCAAGCCCTCACAGATGCTACGCCTCCGAATGAAATAGGCACCAAATCCGTTATGTCATCAGTCACAGAACCTTGGGGACAACGCACCTGCTACGTGACTGACCCTGAAGGAAACCTGATTGAGATTGGTTCGTTCTGTGAAGAATAAAGAAAAAATATTATAGTTTTGTGTTATAGGAGTCAACCCATTTTTTGGGTCGTTTACCTGTGAACTTCACGAAATTACGATAAAAAGACGTCTCATTTGTGAATCCTGAACAATTTGCAATGATGATGATTTTTGTTTCTGGATTACTGAGTATTAGTTCCTTGGCGTACTCTATTCGCAGTTTGTTGATGTAGTCGGAGAAACTGCAGTTGTGTGTATGGTTGATATATTGCGATACGTATGTACGGCAAGAATTTACGCGTTTTGCCACATCTGTTATCTTCAGGTTTGGTGTCAGATAATACTTTTCCTCAACCACAAGTTGCTCAATTAATGCACCAAGATTATCATTGACGCTTGTCTCTTCAATAGAATTATCCTCCTTGATATCGCTTACGAATTCTTCGGCCGAGAAAATTCTTGTGTAACCGATATAACTCAGAATGAACAGCATCACGCTGAATGGGCTCAAAACGGCAAGAATGAGCCATTCGTTCTGCGCGAAATAATCTCGTCCCAAGGCATTTGCCACTACCGAACATAACGAAGTAACAACAAAGGCTATAAGCAGATTCCTGATGGATCTGGTGTCACGACCTGTGACATCATCATATACATCGGCCAACTCTTTGTCAAAGGCAGAAAGCCTACGACAACCATAATACAATACAAGTGCGATCTGCACCATATTCAGTAACTTTCGGGCATCGTCGGTCAATTCGCAAGGAAAGAGGTATTTTGCAAAGGCTACCACAAATCCTGGTAGCAGGAACATTATTATTCTGGAAATAGGATGCGGCTTAGATGTCAGACGGTAAAGGTACATATAATATAGTGGATATACCGACAGCGAGCAGAGCGTCCAAATACATTCCGTCTCATGCGAAAGACCAACTGTGAAAAATAATCCGTGACAGAAATACAGTATTACACAAGTAGCCAGAAAAAGTGTCAGCATACGCTTTGCTGAGTCATTCCTACGATAGCTTGCGGCAAAGATCATGAACCAGCAGAGACAAACGGCAAACGGTGTAAAACTGAATAATGTACGAAGCATGTTTTGTAATAACGGTGATTGTCGTTGATTTTTTCGTCGACAAAATTACCAAATAATTTTAATATACAATTACTTTATGAAGAAAACGCACATTCCCAGGGACTTTAATTTCGTTATGTAACGATGAGGGGTGAACGAAACGTTCAGCCTCTCACACAAATTTTCGGAGATGTGTTGTTTTTTTATTTTCGATTTCCCTGCAAAGGTAAAATATATTTTTTTCACCAACAAGAGTTGAAGGTAAAATAGCAGAGCGTGTTTTGTTACAAAATAGTTTGGGTAATATTGTCACGATTGTCATTAGTCATTTGTCATTAAGGATTTCTGATGTCGCCGATTTCCGCCAAAGTAAATAGATATATTTATATATAAATATATCTATTTACTTTGAGGCAAAAACGCATTTCATTTTCGCTTAATGACAAATGACTAATGACCATAATGACAACATCACGATAGCTTCCTCAACTCCTCGCTGCAACTACTTTGTTACAGAATGGGCGGGAGTTTGTTAC
>DCHV01000052.1:5220-5632 GCA_002314945.1 Prevotellaceae bacterium UBA1743 | reverse complement strand
ACGGCTGATGCTGGAACTGATGTATCGCCTTGTGGATGAGTGTACAAGCGTCCGTCTTTCTCTTCCAGAGTCATTTTCTCTGGTAGCATTACGGTTTGCCCCCAATGCATTTTCACTTCTTTCCAACTGTCGGTCTTTACACCATACATGGTACTTTCGCCAAATGCTCCTACACAGTCGGTTCCTATTGCCTCAGCCAGATCCTCTTCTATGTAACCGAGCATCTGGAATGGTTCGTGTATATAGACAGGATGTTCTTCCAATCCGTAATATTTCCTCAATCCTTCTACGATCTTACAATGCATACCTGTCACAGATGTTGCACCAAAATCTACTGCAATAGTATCTGCGTTCTTGTGTGCCAACACGCTTTGTAATCTCTCTTTGCTGTTCATTTTAGTCATAATTCGTT
>DCHV01000052.1:0-5110 GCA_002314945.1 Prevotellaceae bacterium UBA1743 | reverse complement strand
TTTTTCTATTCTCTCGGACGTTTATTTTAGGATGTTTTTGAGATAGCACTTAGTATGTTTTGATGTAAAAACTATTCATGCTTCGTTGGCTCTTTTACCCTTCGGTAACCCTTCGATAGGTTTTTTTGATGCTATTTCTGACTTATGTCGTGATTTTTTACCGGAATCCCAACTATCTAGGGACACTTCAGTACATCCACCGTATGACTTCCTGCTCCTATCAGTTCTGGACGTTCTGAGATAGTCTTTTGGTAATTTATAAAATGAGCAAAGGTCTCCTCGCTCATTTGGTTTAGTCGAGTACGCATATAATCTGCTGCACCGTCTGGAGAAAAGATGGTAACACGCTCTAATCCGGCTTTCTGGTTCAATCGGTTTATGTCTTCCAGACGTACATAATCATAGAGCTCTCCGTCTTGTACTTGCAGATGATAGTTTTTATCCACAACTCCTCGAGTCACCAAGTCACCAATTCGTTCCTCGTCGAAGCAGTAGGATAGTATGCTGTATTCGTTCATCAAGTATGCTACCAAAATGATTCCCCCAGGTTTCGTTACACGCTTTGCCTCATTCAACGCCTTTAACTTCTCTGTGTCGCCTATCAGATGATAGAGAGGACCAAGCAATAATGTGACATCTGCCGTGGCATCTGGTATCATGCTGAGATTTCTGGCGTCGCCTTGTACTACATCGGCCTCTGGTTCGCGTTTCAGGAATACTTCGATATTCCGCCGGACAAGTTCTATGGCTTTTACCTTATACCCTTCTTTCATCAGGGCTGATGTATATCGTCCAGTACCTGCACCGATGTCCAGTAAGTATTGTCCTGGTAGTAGGAAACGATGTAAGTGGTACATCGTAGTTTCAAACTCTACTATGCCGTGTCTTCTCAGAAGACGCAAGTCCTCGGGATGTTTGTTGTAGTGCTTCTCTATGTTGGATAATGCCATATTGATTGACGTGGAATTCCCTACAAAGGTAAGATAAAAGGACGATTTGATAGTAGCAAGAATTCCGTTTTTTTATGCTTATTTACCTGTTTTATCGAAATCTCCCTGATATTTCATAGTTGCAAATAGTTGAAAATTGATAGAAAAACACTAATTTTGCACGCGAAAATGACACAGAAGGTTCTTTACATACACGGTTTTGCTTCGGCTGGTAGTACCGGTACTGCTATGCAAATGAGAAATCACCTCTACCCCTATGGAGTGAGTGTCCTAAGTCCCGATGTTCCTACAAGTCCATTGGAAGCACAAAAGATGCTACAACAAATAGTTGATGCAGAACATCCTGACTTGATTGTAGCAACAAGTATGGGGGCTATGTATGCAGAGCAATTGATCGGCTTTCCTCGTATTCTGGTCAATCCATCTTTTCACATGGCACGACTGCTGACGTTTCGTGGTTTGGGTAAACGTGAGTTTCGTAATAAACGCCAGGATGGAGCGAAAGATTTCAAGGTGGATAAGGTGATGATACAGGAGTTCCAACAGGTAGAGAAAACTTCATTCAAGAATATCTCTGCAAATGAAAAGGAACTCGTATGGGGAATCTTTGGTACTGAGGACAAACTGGTGAACTGTCAGGCGGACTTCAAGAAACAATATGGTACGGGGCACTTTCTCCTTTTCGAGGGAGAACACTACCTGAATGATAAAGTGCTGAGTCGTACCGTAATGCCTCTGGTGGAGCAACTCTTGGGAATAGAAAAGAAATAAGACAAAGATATGTTTGATAATTTGAGTGAACGCCTTGAGAGGTCGTTCAAGATACTGAAAGGTGAAGGAAAAATCACCGAGATAAACGTAGCTGAAACGTTGAAGGAGGTTCGCCGAGCCTTACTCGATGCTGATGTCAACTACAAGGTAGCTAAGACCTTTACTGACAATGTGAAGCAGAAAGCCTTGGGGCAAAATGTGCTGACGGCTGTAAAACCTCAACAACTATTAGTCAAAATCGTACATGACGAATTGGCCCTTTTGATGGGTGGCGAGACTACTGACATGAACCTGAAGGGACATCCGGCAATAATCCTGATGGCAGGTTTGAATGGTGCTGGTAAGACGACCATGAGCGGTAAACTGGCCAAGATGCTCAAGGAAAAACGTCACATGAACCCTCTGCTTGCTGCTTGTGATACGTTCCGCCCGGCAGCTATGGAGCAGTTGAGAGTCCTTGGTGAACAAGTCGGTGTACCTGTCTATATAGAAGAAGGTGCAAAAGATCCTGTATCCGTGGCACTTCATGCTATCCAGGAAGCAAAGGCAAAAGCACATGATGTACTGATTGTAGATACCGCCGGACGACAGGCTATAGACGAGGAATTGATGACGCAGATACAGGAAATTCGTGATGCTGTTTCTCCGGATGAGATACTCTTCGTCGTAGATGCTATGACGGGTCAGGATGCTGTAAATACAGCAAAGGAATTCAATGAACGTCTTGATTATACCGGCGTTGTACTCACTAAATTGGATGGTGATACACGCGGTGGTGCTGCCCTAAGTATTCGTACTGTCGTAGATAAACCTATCAAGTTTGTAGGAACGGGCGAGAAAATGGATGCTATTGACCCATTCTACCCAAGCCGAATGGCTGATCGTATCCTCGGAATGGGTGATATCGTATCACTCGTAGAGCGCGCACAAGAGCAGTATGACGAGGCTGAAGCTCGTAGATTGCAAAAGAAGATTCAGAAAAACCAGTTTGATTTCAATGATTTTTATGGTCAGATACAGCAAATCAAGAAGATGGGTAATCTTAAGGATTTGGCAAGTATGATTCCAGGTGTCGGCAAAGCCATCAAGGATGTAGATATAGATGATGACGCATTCAAGAATATCGAGGCTATCATATTAAGTATGACCCCTCAGGAACGTACTAAACCTGAACTCCTGAATACAAGTCGCAGAATGCGTATTGCCAAAGGCTCGGGTACAAACATACAAGAGGTGAACAGGCTTATCAAACAGTTTGACCAGACACGTAAGATGATGAAGATGGTGAGTGACAAGAGTAAGATGGCACAACTGGCTCAAGCTATGAGGGGAAAGCAGAACTTAATGAATAAATAAACACAATATATGGAACTTATAGACGGAAAGGCTACGGCTGCGACCATCAAGGCTGAGATACGACAAGAAGTGGAAGAAATCCTCGCTGCAGGAGGTAAGAGGCCACATTTGGCTGCTATACTTGTGGGCCATGATGGCGGATCTGAAACATACGTCAAGAATAAAGTCTTGGCTTGTGAGGCATGTGGCTTCAAGAGTACACTCCTACGTTTTGAAGATGACATTACAGAAGAGATGCTGTTACATGAAGTTCAGAAACTGAACGAAGATGCAGATGTGGATGGGTTTATTGTTCAACTGCCTCTGCCTAAGCATATCAGCGAGCAAAAGGTCATCGAGGCTATTGATTATCGCAAGGATGTGGATGGTTTTCATCCTATCAATGTAGGTCGTATGGCTATTGGGCTGCCTTGCTACATTAGTGCAACTCCGCTGGGTATCCTCACCCTCCTGAAACGTTACAATATACCGACCAGTGGTAAGAAATGTGTTATCTTGGGCCGTAGTAATATTGTGGGTAAGCCCATGGCACAACTCATGATGCAAAAACAATATGGTGATAGTACGGTTACAGTTTGTCATAGTCGTAGTGCTACGCTGAAAGAGGAATGTCTGGCTGCTGATATTCTGATTGCCGCTATAGGAAGTCCGGAATTTGTAACTGCTGATATGGTAAAGGAGGGAACTACTGTCATTGATGTGGGTACAACACGTGTGCCTGATGCAACACGCAAAAATGGTTTTAGATTGTGCGGTGATGTGAAGTTTGACGAAGTTGCTCCTAAATGTAGCTATATCACACCTGTCCCTGGTGGAGTCGGTCCTATGACAATCTGTATGCTCATGCTGAATACATTAGCTGCTGGGAAAAAGGAATACTATAAATGAATGCAGATTTTTTGAAAAAAAACGAGTCGATATTTTGTCGTATTCAAAAAATGTCGTACCTTTGCAACCGCAATTGAGGAAGTAATTCCTAAAGCACTATAGATGGTGACTATAGTTCAGTTGGTTAGAGCGTCAGATTGTGGTTCTGAATGTCGTGGGTTCGAGTCCCACTAGTCACCCTTGATATTTCCCCTCCCTCGAATCCCTGGTGATGCAAATTTGCATGCTGGGGATTCACCCTTTTTATACGATATGCTATTTCAAGTATCGTTTTCTTAACCATGCACGAATAGGCTCATCGTAGAAGCGCATACATATCAATCCTGTGATAATTGCCATGATAAATACACATACTGGGGTAATCCATGCATTTTCACCAAAGGGGTGTATGTCTGCACCAATCCAATATATATATAGGTATATGAAAGGATAGTGTGTGGCATATAGAGGGTAGGATAGACGCCCCAATATGCTTACTATGCGATTGCTAATACCAGTTCTGACACTTCCTCGTGCACCTACCCAGATGATGAGTGGGAAGAATATGCCAACACATAGAATCTGGTAGAATAAACGGACGATACGATAAGTTATACCTTCAATAGGCAGATGCGAGACGCTGGGTATGGAAAGCAGTCCTACGATAAATGCTGAACACAAAAAGAATATAGGACCTTTCAGTGGTTTTGGTTTTCTCTCAGCAAACAGGCGCGCCATGAGAAGTCCCATGGGATAGGCAAATGTGACTCGAAGTAAACCACCCCATAGATTATAAGGCTGGGATGACCAACCATAGGCTATGTCTCCTTGCGGACTTAGAAAACCGTTTACAGTTAATAGGACAGCTGCTCCACCTACCCATACCTTGAGCCACCGAGTGGACATACGATGAAGAACGAGGGCATAAACTATACTACCTATATATTCGAAGAACAGAGACCAATGAGGTCCATTGAGTGGGAATGCCTCGGTATTGCCTCTCACTTCTAAAGGCGTGGGGGTGGGGAGTAGGAATAACGCAAGTAATGTTCCTGTAAAAATTAGAGATATAGAGGTTTGACTTCCATCCCAACGTGTACATCCCTGAACTATATAGGCAATCAAACCTATTAGTACTCCACAAACAACCATTGGATGTAAGCGTA